>NZ_JBFUCA010000341.1:0-4644 GCF_056405475.1 Polaromonas sp. P1_G4 | reverse complement strand
ATCCAACGATATAAAAAACATATTCATGGATGGCTTATGGAATTTCGTCACCTCCGCTATTTCCTTGTCCTGGCCGAAGAGCTGCATTTCGGCCGGGCGGCCCGGCGCCTGTCGATTTCCCAGCCGCCGCTGTCGCTGAACATCCAGCAGCTTGAAGCCTCGGTCGGCGCCAAGCTGCTCACGCGCAACAGCAAATCGGTGCAACTCACCGCCGCCGGGCAGGCCTTTGTGCCGGCGGCGCGCGCCTTGCTGGATCAGGCCGCGCAGGCGGCTGGCCATGCACGTGACGTGGGGCAGGGCATGGCCGGCAGTCTGGCCATCGGCTTTTCAGGAACCATGCTGTACAGCGGCCTACCCAGGATCCTGGAGCGCTTCCAGGCCGAACACCCGTTGCTGCGCCTCACGCTGAAGGAACTCAACTCCAGCGAACAGCTGATCGAGCTGGCGCATGACCGGCTGGACCTCGGCTTTGTGCACACCACACGCGTGCCGCCCGAGTTGTCGCAGGTGCTGGTGTCCAGCCAGGCCTTTGTCGGTTGCCTGCCCGCGGGGCACGCGCTGGCGCGAAAGCGTTCGATATCGCTGCAGCAGTTACAGGGCGAACCCTTTGCCGTGGTGTCGCGCACCGTCTCGCCCGACTACCACGAACGCATCCTGATGATCTGTACTGAAGCCGGTTTTTACCCGGAGATCCGCTACGAACTGCGGCATTGGCTCAGTGTGGTGTCGCTGGTGTCGCAGGGCATGGGTGTGGCGCTGGTGCCGGCTGCGCTCAGGCAGTCGGCCATGGCGGGGGCGGCCTTTGTGCCGCTGGATGCCGCCACCACACCTTATGAAACGCACTGCCTCTGGAAAACCGCACGCGACCACCAGGCGCTGGCCGCTTTTGTGAAGGCGGTGCGCGCAATCGCCCCGGCGGCGAAGGCATGAAGATTCCGTCCCGCCCAGGTGCCCTGGCGAATGACCTTGGTAAAAATATGTCCACCGCTGGGGGCGTAAAGCTGTCACCATGGGGCAGTTCATAGTCTTCAGGAGAACGGCATCAACCCGTATATCTGGTGTTTGGTGGGTGCCCTTCTCGGCGGGGCCGCCTGCCTGCTCGCGGGCACCCGCGAAAAAATCCTCATCCTCGAAAGCCTCGGCGTCGGCATGTTCGGCGCTTTCATCGGCGGCGACTTCGTGGCCGCCCTGCTCAGCAAGGGCGCCACCAACGACAAGGTCTTCAGCATGGGCTCGCTCGGCCTGGCCGTGGCCGGCGGCCTTCTGGCGCTGGCCCTGCTGCGGTTGATGCGCCGTGCAGTCGGTCCCCAGCACGTCACCAAAGGCCCGCGCCGGCGCGACTGAACCGGACGCTTTCCAGTTCGCTTCAGGGGCAATGTGTGGGCCTCTCCGCGGGTCCGCGGGCCCCGGCGTAAGATTGCCGCTCCCCGTACGACCAACGGATTTCAGCGGAGATTTCCATGCCTTCTTCCCCCCAAACCATCACGCTCGGCGGCGGCTGCTTCTGGTGCACCGAGGCGGTGTATGTCAAGGTGCGCGGTGTTACCGACGTGGAGTCGGGTTACAGCAACGGCCAGGCCGCACGGCCCAGCTACGAAGAGGTCTGCACGGGCCGCACCGGCAGCAACGAGGTCGTCAAACTTACCTACGACCCGGCCGACATCACGCTGCGCGAGATCCTCGAAATTTTCTTCGTCATCCACGACCCGACGAGCCTGAACCGCCAGGGCAACGACGCCGGCACGCAATACCGCAGCGGCATCTATTACTCAACGCCTGAGCAGAAAGCGGAGATCGACGACTTCATCCGTCAGGTCAGCCAGGACAAAACCTTTGGCAAACCCATCGTCACCGAAGTGCTGCCGCTCGAAAACTACTGGCCCGCCGAGTCCTACCACCAGGACTATTTTGAGAACAACCCCAACCAGGGTTACTGCGCGTTCGTGGTCGGCCCCAAGGTCGACAAATTCCGCAAGACCTTTGCGTCGCGTGTGAAGGACTGAATGGGTTGGAGCGTGAGTGCTATTAGTTTGCTATCAAATAGATAGCTGATTGCGCTTGTCAGTATTGGTCTGATGCCGTTTTTAATGCTGAAAAACCATGTTTTCCGGCCGTTGGGGCTGTTTGAAATCATTTTTTCGGGTTTTCAAACGGGTTTTAGCCCGTTTTGAAGCAAAAAAGCCCTTCGTTTAGCCATCAAATTGGCCTGCAAGCCAATAGGGGCGAGCGCAAGCGGCTATTAAATAGATAGCAATGTCGGCGCCTTGCGGCAAGCCGTAGCCACCCCGCAACGGCGCTGGCCCGGCCCATCCGGGCTCAAGCCCGCCGCTGCGCGAAATAAAACCACTCCTGGCCCACTTCCCCCCGCGGATTCGGAAACACCACAAAGCCGTCCGCCGGCGCGGCAATAGGTGCGCCGCCATTGCGCGTGCCAATGGCCTCGCCGGCTTTCACGGCGTCGAAGCTGCGCCACTCGCGCGTGAAGGTGTCGCCGGCATGCTCGCGGTCCACCACGTCAACGAGCCGCAGGATTTCGCGCGCCATCGGCACCGGCGCGGGTTTCTGCGTAATCAGCCCCAGCAGGCCCAGCGTCTGCTGAATTGCATGCCGCGCCACCTGCACCGCCTGCGGGTCGTCATGCTGGCCGCACTCCAGCGTCACGCCGTAGCCGCCGCGTGAGCGCATGTATTCGGTCGTGCCTACGCCGTAGTTCGGGTCCGTCACCAATGTCTGCGCGCGGGCGCCCCCCGCAGCGCCCGCAGCCGTTGCCGCGCGCCGCTGCACGCCCCGGGCGTACGTCTCCAGCCAGCCTTCCACGATTCGGTGCGGCCCGGTGTGCAGCGCCAGTTGCATTTCTTCCGCGGCATGGTCAAAGGGCTCCAGCGCCCCCGTGTTGTTCTGCGGGCCGATCATCACAAACGGCGCACCGCCCGTGTGAAAAGAGTGCAGGTCCAGCAACACGTCATGCGCATCCAGCAGCGGGCACAGCACGTTCGCGATGCGGTCCTCAAAGTCCTGCGGAATTGCACTCGGCGCCATGTTGCGGTTGAGGTTGCGCTCACCCATGCGCTGCTTGAGCCGGTAGGCTAGCGGGTTGGTCACGGGCACAAAAGTCACGGTGCCGCGCTCAATGCCCAGCTTGCCGTTGTCGATTTCTTCCATCAGCTGTGTGATGGCGCGCGTGCCGCAGGTTTCATTGCCGTGTACGGCGCCGGTGACCAGCAGGCGCGGACCGGGGGCGAGGCCGTGGAAGGTGTGGCTGCGCAGGTGGGTAGGGTGGGGGCTAGGGGTGGAAGTCATGGGGTGTGCACCTCTGGGGGTGATAAACGTGGATGGCGTTGATGGCTTGGTTATACAGCGGTTTCGGCGGAGGCAAGAACGTTGTTCGYGCGAGTCCCTCATGCGTTTGGGGGATGGTGTTGTTTGGCTTCGAACCTATGATCGTGGGCAGTTGGCAACCATGCACCTGTCTTCAACCTTGTTGGAATCGCAAGCATGCGGCAAGCTTCGGTTTGCGGCTTAACTTCTAATAAAAGCGCTGGAAAGACCGTGATGCACATAGTTTTCTGGATTGGATGGATCGCATTGGGATACGCTGCCTGGTCCGCGTGGCTGCAACGCGCGTGCCCCCACGCAGGTTGCAGCTTCATCCTGGTGATGCCGCAACTGCTGGAGCTGATCGTGCCATTCATGGTTTGGGGAGCAGTTGGCGTGGCGGCATCCATTGGCATTAATCTGATGCGCGGCCGGCGCAGATCGCCAGCTGCAAGCAAGGTGGGGGTAGAACCTTCGCCACTGCCCGATGCGGTGCAAGCACCAGTGAGTGCTGAAGCGTTGATGCATGAGCTAGGCATCACATTCGATGGACGCCTGTATGGGTTTCGTGAGTACCGTTATGAAAAACTGGCGGATGCCATTGCCTATGCAAGACTTGCGGGGCGACGCGACGACTGATCCCAATCGGCGTCCGGTGGCAGAGTGCGGTTGGTCCGTCGTGCCTATGATGTCGGTGTTCGCACACTCTGAACATCTCATGTTCAATACGGAGGCAGCATGGACACCGATCTTGAAGGCTTGTCGCGTGAACAACTCATTGTGGAAGTCAAAAAACTCCGCCAGGGTATTCGCGAGCACCGCGACAGCACGGGCCACGAGTTGTGCTGGCATCATCCGGCGCTGTGGGCGCTGCTGCCGGAGAGAACCGACCCTGTGCCCGTCGTACCTGACTGGCCGCAGTTCTTTCGCGGCTGCATCCGCTACCGCCAGTCGCTGGATGAACAGTTGCCGGATGCGCCGCGAAGTAATGAACCCTATCGCGACTGAACACATTTGACTGTCGATATCCGCGTATTCGTGGCGCGCTGCAAACGGCCAGATTTTCGAGAGCAAAAAATGAGTGAGATTGGCAATGAACTTCACCGTTGATCGTTTGGTGTCATGGGTGCTGATCCCGCTTTTAGTGGCCCTGCCTCTGGCTTTTTTCATGTGCTACGGAGCGCTTGATCACAACCCGCAGGAAGAGTTCTGTGCTTATGTGGCCCGCGGCGTATCTGCAAATTATTCAGTCCAGGGCGAAAACTGCAACATCAAATGGGGTGCAACAGGTCTGTTGTTTGCGGTCTGGCTTTTTGCCCAGCTGGCGGT
>NZ_JBFUCA010000340.1:0-4657 GCF_056405475.1 Polaromonas sp. P1_G4 | reverse complement strand
GTAGACGTTGGCAGTTACCCGTTCGAAAGGCAGGGCACCCTCGATAAAAACCACCTTGCCGTCAGCCCTGTGGGCAATTCCCTGGGCTTCGATGTCGAGCGACTCGACCTCGAGCACGTCTGGCGGGTAGTCGGCCGCCGTAGCAGGCTGCTTGTTCTGGCTTTCTTCTGTCATGCACCAATTGTCTCAGGCTGCGGTACCATTTTCTGAACCCGTGAAAGGAAGGCGCCATGGAGCTTCGTATTTGCATCGATGTTGACAACATGGAACGCGCCGTCGAGTTCTATACAAAGGCGCTCGGGCTGCGTACAGGCCGCCGTTTCAAGAGCGATTTCGTGGAAATCCTCGGTGCGGGCAGCCCGATCGACCTGCTCTTCAATGCGCCGGGTACCCGGCCTATCGCCAGCGGTCAGGGCAGCGAGAGTGTTCGCACCTACCAGCGCCACTGGACACCTGTTCACCTTGATTTTGTGGTGGAAGACATTGATGCGGCGGTTGACCGGCTGCAGCGCCACGGCGCCGTTCTGGAAATGCCCGTGGCTGAACGGGTCTGGGGACGCATCGCGGGGCTGGCCGACCCCTTTGGCCATGGCATTGACCTGCTGGAGTTCAAGGGCCGTGGCTACGACGAGATTTTGCAGCCTCACTGATCACAAGCCCGGGAAGGCAACTGTATTCCCGTGCGACTGTTTGCTACAAAATAGATAGCTGCTTGCGCTTTTCCAGACTGGACTACGAGCCTTTTTTTCATAAATTTTCCGGTAGATTTGCCCTGGCGCAAGCAGCGTCAAGGCACCAGAAACAAAAAAGGAGCCCGGCAAACGCGGGGCTCCTTTCTGTGGATGGAAATACCGCTTATTTGGCAGGCAGGTATCTGGAAGGGTCGACAGGCTTGCCCTGGCGGCGAATCTCGAAATGCAGCTTCACGCGGTCCGCGTCGCTGTTGCCCATCTCGGCGATCTTCTGGCCCTTTCGCACGCTCTGGTCTTCCTTCACCAGCAAGGTCTGGTTGTGCGCATAGGCCGTCAGGAAGGTGTTGTTGTGCTTGAGGATGATCAGGTTGCCATAGCCGCGCAGGCCGGCGCCGGCGTACACCACGCGGCCGTCGGCCGAAGCAATGACGGGGTCCCCCGCCTTGCCTGAAATATCCAGGCCCTTGTTTTTGGCTTCATCGAAACCCGCCAGCATCGTGCCCTGCGCGGGCCAGATCCAGGCGATGTCTTCATCGCCCRTTGCTGCGGGTGCCGGGCTGGTGCCGGCCGGTGCTGACGCGGGACGCGCCGCGCTGGCAGCCTGCGTCGGCGTGGTGGATGCTGTCGACGTGGTGGCCGAGCCGGATGTCACGGGGCGGGTCACCACCAGCGGGTTTTCACTGGTCGGCGGCACCACACGCAGCACCTGCCCTACTTCGATGATGTTGGGGTTTTCAAGGTTGTTCCAGCGCACGATGTCGCGCCAGTTCTGGCCATTTTCCAGGCCGATGCGAATCATGGTGTCACCGGGTTTGACGGTGTAGTAACCGGGTTTTCCGGCGTTTTCAAAACCGGGCAACTGTTTGACATTGCCTGCGTCCACCGCGCCTGGGGTGGGACGCGACAGTCCGGTGCCGCGGTCTTCAACCGGAGCATGGGTGGAAGAACGCGTGCCGCAACCTGCGGCAAGCAGCAACGCTGCCACCAGGGCGCATGGCAGGGCCAGCCTGCCGAGCGTTGAGCGGGCGCCATGACTTGCGCCTGCGGCATCCACAGACACTGCCCGGTTCGGCCGTACGGTTTGATTCATTGGTTCTTTCGTCGTCAATCTGACGGGTATGGCGTATTGGTTAACTGGATGATCGGATGGTTCAATGCCGTCACTGCTATATCGATAACCGGCCTGAGTCCTGCAGGTGGCCGGATCGTCAGCTTGTCCCCGATTTTAAAGGCACAAAATGAACGGCCTCCAGCAGGGTCTGCCTGACGCCCTGGGGGGTTTTGTCGACCACCACCAGCGCCTGGGCGCCGCCGGCGGTTTGCATGGGCGCCACCAGCCTGCCGCCCACAGCCAGCTGATCAATCCAGGCAGGCGGAATGGCTTCCCCGCCGGCAGCCGCAATGATGGCCGCATATGGCGCGCCCTTGGCGTAGCCCATCATGCCATCACCAAACAGCAGGTGCACATTGGGGAGGCGCAAAGTCCGCAAATTCTCCCTGGCTTTGTCGTGCAGGCCGCGCAGCCTTTCGATGCTGTAGACCTCCGTCGCCAGATGGCTGAGCACCGCGGCCTGGTAGCCGCAGCCAGTGCCGATTTCAAGCACCCGCCCCAGCTTGCCGGCCGCGCCGTGGCGCAGCAGCTCCAGCATGCGGGCCACCACATTGGGTTTGGAAATGGTTTGCCCCAGGCCAATCGGCAGGCTGGTGTCTTCATAGGCCTGGTTGACCAGCGCGGTGTCGACAAAACGATGGCGTTCGACAGCCCCCATGGCGGCGAGTACCAGCGCATCGGCAACACCTTGTGCAGCAAGCTTGCTCACCATGCGCGCGCGCACGGTGTGCGAATCGAGCCCGACACCGCCCGGCAACGCGGAGGCTGCGGTCGGTGCCGGTTTCTTCAAGCTATTTTGGCCTGTAGCGCGCTCTGGTCTTGCGCTACCAGCTATTGATTTTGTAGCAGATGGGACACCCGCGTCGGGCTTCAGGCGAACCGGAAATGCCGGGCGGCCTGCTGCAGCCGGCGCTTTGGCAGCGGGATTGAATGGCGGTTTGAGGCTGGATTTCATGACGATTTTTTGTGCAACTCGGCCAGCCGGGCAGCGGTTTGAGCCCAATAAGGCAGACGCTCATGATCGGTCAAATCCACCTGCAGCGGGGTGATGGACACAAACTTCTGGCTGGTGGCATAAAAATCGGTTCCTTCACCAGCCTCTTTCGCAGGCCCTGCACCGCCAATCCAGTACATGGTTTCGCCGCGCGGGCTGGTCTGCACGATGACGCGTTCGGCCGCATGGCGCCGCCCCAGCCGGGCCACCTTCACGCCCTGGATCTCGTTGTCGGGCAGGTTGGGAATGTTCACATTGAGCAGCCAGGGCGGCACCGTCGGCTCAGCGCCTTCCGCCACGGCCTCCAGGGTGGGCATCAGTTGCTGCACCAGCTCGGCCGCACGCCGGGCTGCCACATCAATGTGCGCCCAACCCTTTTCAGTCTGGGAAAACGCGATGGAAGGAATGCCGAACAGGTAGCCTTCCATGGCAGCGCCCACGGTTCCGGAGTAAATCGTGTCGTCGCCCATGTTGGCGCCGTTATTGATACCTGAAACCACCAGGTCGGGCCGGTAGCCCAGCAAACCCGTCAGCGCGATGTGGACGCAGTCTGCCGGTGTGCCGTTGATGTAGCGAAAGCCATTGGCCGCGGTCTGCACGTACATCGGCGAGTGCAGGGTCAGCGCGTTTGATTTGGCGCTGTTGTTGTGCTCGGGGGCCACCACCTCGACATCGGCAACGGTTTTAAGCGCTTCATAGAGGGCAATGATGCCGGAGGCCTGGTAACCGTCGTCGTTGCAAATGAGGATTTTCATAAACTGATTTTACGGTCACGGCTGCGACAGCCTGAGCTCTGCCGGACATCGCAAAACCTGCCGCTTTGCCTATGATGCAGGCAAGGCGCCGCCTCCTTCCGTCGGCCGCCCCCCTTTTTCTTCTGCACCTGTCGCAGCATTCCTTCTATCGGAGACATTCMATGCAAGCCTGGCTTTGTGAAAACCCCACCGGCGTAGACGCCCTGACCTGGAAAGAATTGCCAACACCGCAACCCAAGGCAGGCGAAGTGCTGATTGAGATCAAGGCCGCCAGCCTGAACTTTCCCGACCTGCTGATCGTGCAGAACAAGTACCAGATGAAGCCGCCCCTGCCCTTTGTGCCCGGCTCCGAATACGCCGGCATCGTTCAGGCGGTAGGTGAAGGCGTCACGCACCTCCAGGTGGGGCAAAACGTGGCCTGCCTCTCCGGCACCGGCGGATTCGGCACGCACACCCTTGCACCGGCGGCCCTGTGCATGCCCTTGCCAAAAGGGTTCCCCTTTGTGGATGCCGCCGCTTTCATCATGATTTACGCAACTTCGTGGCACGCCCTGATGGACCGCGCACAACTCAAGGCCGGTGAAACCGTCCTGGTGCTGGGTGCGGCAGGCGGTGTGGGCACCGCCGCCATACAGATTGCCAAGGCCGCCGGAGCTCGCGTAATCGCAGCCGCATCGACCGATGAGAAATGTGCCCTTTGCACGTCCATTGGCGCGGACGCCACCATCAACTACACCACGAAAAACCTGCGTGACGAAATCAAGGCACTGACCGAAGGCAAGGGACCTGACGTGATTTATGACCCGGTCGGCGGCGAGTTTAGCGAGCCGGCTTTTCGCTCCATCGCGTGGCGGGGCCGTTACCTGGTAGTGGGCTTTGCTTCAGGCCCCATCCCGTCCCTGCCACTCAACCTCACGCTGCTCAAGGGCGCTTCCATCGTCGGCGTGTTCTGGGGCGACTTCGCCAAGCGCGAACCCAAGGCCAATGCGGCCATGATGGCCGAGCTGGCCGGCTGGTATGCCCAAGGCAAGATCAAACCGGTCATCGACCGCACCATGCCCATGGCCGAACTGAAAGCCGCCTATACCCACATGGGCTCACGGGG
>NZ_JBFUCA010000339.1:0-4675 GCF_056405475.1 Polaromonas sp. P1_G4 | reverse complement strand
GTGTCTGACAGCGCATTGCCCAGCACGATTTTTTGCACGGTGCCCAGCATGGCGGCAGGCGTAGTGGTGTCGCGTGGATCGCCGGGCGTGGCTTCATTCAGCGCGGTTTCAATGCGATCCAGTCGTGTCATGCGGTCACCGAGCGCGCGCGCGTAGTCGGTCAGGCCCTTGGGCCCGCCGAAGCTGGCCAGCATCAGGTTGGCGGCCGTGTTGTCGCTGACGGTGATAGTGGCTTCGCACAACTCCGCGAGCGACATGCTGCCACCGGCTCTTGGCCCGGTGACCGGTGAATGGGAAACCAGTGCCGCGCCGTCAACAGGCAGCAGGCGGTCCAGCCGTTCCTTTCCGGTGTCTACCCGGTGCAGCACCAGCGCAGCGGCCAGCAGCTTGAAGGTGCTGCACATGGGGAAGCGTTCCGCCGCGCGGTGCCCATGCTGTACGCCGGTACCGGTGTTGAGGATGGCAACGCCCAGCCGGCCGCCGCTTTCCCGTTCAAGGGCTTTGAGCTGCGCGGCGACTGAACTGGAATCAGCGGTTTGCGTTGTGCCGCTCATGCCCCATAAATTCTGGGCATGAACTGAAGCCATGCTTGCCGCCATGAAGCTTCCCAGTGCGCCGGTAAATTGTCGTCTCTGCATCATTTTTACTCTCGGGTTGGTATGAAAGCGGTAACGATATTGAAGGGCYGCAATTCCGGCAAACGGCAATAATCGAGGCAACTCATAAGTAAATCTTGGGCTTGAACAGATGCATCTTCCTTTGAACGCCTTGCGCGCCTTTGAGGTGTCCGCGCGCCACCTGAGCTTTACACGGGCCGYCGACGAGCTGAACGTCACGCAAACCGCGATCAGCCAGCACGTCAAGAACCTGGAAGAGCGCATGGGTGTCCCACTGTTCCGGCGGCTTCCGCGCGGCCTTGCCCTGACCGATGAAGGCCAGGCGCTGTTGCCCGCGCTATCGGAATCGTTCGGCCGCATCGGCGCGTTGCTGGAGCAATTCCGTGATGGCCGTTTTCGGGAAGTGCTGAGCGTCGGGGCTGTCGGCACTTTTGCCGTGGGCTGGCTGATCCCGCGCCTGGCGGCGTTCCAGCAAGCACACCCTTTTGTTGACTTCAGGTTGTTCACCAACAACAACCGCGTGGATCTGGCCGGCGAGGGCCTGGACTACGCCATACGCTTTGGCGACGGCGCATGGCACGGCACCGAAGCCGACCTGCTTTTTCCCTCGCCGCTGTCACCCGTCTGCTCACCTGCAACAGCGTCGCGCCTTCATGAGCYTGGCGATCTGGCCGGTGAGGTGCTGCTGCGCTCTTACCGGTCCGATGAATGGGTGAGCTGGTTTGCCCTGGCCGGTGTGGACTGCCCGGTGGTCAGGGGGGCGGTGTTTGATTCGTCCCTGACCATGGCGGAAGCTGCCGCGCAGGGCGCCGGCGTTGCCTTGCTCCCTGTGAACCTGTTTGTGCGGGAGTTGCAGGAAGGGCGCCTGGCAAGGCCGTTTCCGCTGGAAATTGAAAACGGCAGTTACTGGCTGACCCGGCTCAAATCCCGGCGCGTGACGGGGGCCATGGGCGTTTTCCGTGACTGGATCACCCGCACATGCTGCGCACGATAATTGCTGTGCTGAGCCTGCACCACCCCGCCTGAACACGCACCACGGAACCACCCATGCGCCTGCGCCACATCGAAGTCTTCAACGCGGTCATGCTCACCGGCAGCGTCAGCGGAGCGGCCCGCCTGATCAATGTCACCCAGCCCGCCGTCAGCCGCATCCTGCAGCATGCCGAGTTGCAGCTGGGTTTTGCCCTCTTCCAGCGCAGCAAGGGCCGGCTGACGCCGACCTCTGAAGCGTTGACGCTGTACCCGCACATCGAGCGGCTGTTTGCCCAGCTCGATGAAGTGCAGCGCCTGGCGGCCAACTTGAAAACCGGCGAAAGCGCCAGGGAACTCCGCATCCTGACGGTGCTGGCACTCAGCTACGAAATCCTGCCCCACGCGATCAAGCTCTTTCGGGTCAAGCATGCCGATGTGGCGATTACCGTGCGGGCGTTACATTCGCCGCAAATTATCTCGGCACTGGCGCTGCAGGAGGGGGATGTCGGTTTTCTTTTCAGCCCGGCAGCGCATTCGGCGCTGGCACAGGAACACCTGGCCGACGGCCGCATGGTGTGCGTTGCACCCAAGGGCATGCTGCCTGCGCGCCTCGTCAAGCGTGGCAGTGTCACGCTTGAGGATCTCACCAAAGTACCGGTCGTCGGGCTTGATGTGATGGACCCGGTGGGCCGCAGCCTCAACCAGGCCTGCCGCGAGGCAGGGGTGGGTCTCGAATTCCATATCACCGTGCAGACCTACCATTCGGCGCTGGCGCTGGCCCACCACGGGCTGGGCATTGCGGTGATTGACACGTGCACAGCGGCGTCCGCCGACCTGACGCGTGTGGACCTGCTGGAACTGGAACCCTTGATCCCGGTGCCCATCAATGCGCTGTTGCCTGCAGGCAAACCTGGCTCGGTCATCGTGCGGTCTTTTGTGAAATGCTTCCAGCAAGCCCTGACGCAGCGCGCTTCAGCGCCCGCGCTGCGCAAAGCCTGAAGGTCAGTGCTCCAGCATGCGGCTGATGCGTTGCGCAGAGCCGAACGCCAGGGTGAAGCCCAGCGCACCATGGCCGGTGTTGAACAACAGGTTGGCCGGGCCTTTCGCGTGTGTGCCAATGACCGGCAGGCCGGTGGGCGTGGCGGGGCGCATGCCGGCCCAGGGGCTCAGGGTTTCGAAGTTGCTGCAACCTGGAAAAACCGTTTGGGTCGACGCTTTCAGCGAAGCAATCTGTGCCGGGTCGACGGCGGTGTCGTAACCCGAAAGCTCGGCCATGCCTGCCACGCGCAGGCGCGAACCGATGCGGGCGAACACCACCTTGCGAGCGCTGTCGGTCACGCTCACCTGCGGTGCTGCGCCATCGCCAGGTGCGACGTCCACCGTAACGCTGTAACCCTTCAACGGGTAGACGGGAAGGTGCACACCCAGGGTGCGCGCCATGCGCGCAGACCCGGCACCCATCGCCATCACATAGCGGTCGGCTTCGAGATGGCCTTGCGGCGTCGCGACAGCTGCAACCAGGCCGCCGCGCACCACGAGCTGCTCCACGGGTGTGTCCAGCAGGAAGCGCACACCCTCRCGGCGCAGCACGTTGAACAGGCCGTCGCAGGTTTTCTGGCAGTCGGCAGCACACTCGCCCGGTGTGTAGATGGCGCCGGCGATGTGCCCGTGTCGGTTTTTCAGCGCGGGCTCGATCTCCACGCAGCGGTCGGCGCTGACGGCCTCCTGGGTACTGCCCAGTTCACGTTGCAGCAACATCTGCCGGCGCGCTGCAGCGAACGCTGCATCGCTGGCGTACAGCACCAGCTTGCCCGTGGCCGAGAAATCGCAATCCAGTTTTTCTTCGGCCATCATCGCGTCAAAAGACTGGCGGCTGAGCGCCGCCAGCGACAGCAAATGGCTGGTGGTGTTGCGTGAGGTCTTGCTGTTGCAGGCCGCCAGAAACTGCGCACCCCACAACCACTGGCGCACATCCAGGCGAGGCCGCAGCTTCAACGGGGAGGAGGGCGACAGCAGCAGCTTGGGAAGCTGCCGCCAGATGGCGGGATCTGCCAGCGGCTGCACGTAGGAGTAGCTCAGTTGTGCGCCGTTGCCRCCGCTGGCGCCGCTGCCGGGGCTGGCGCGGTCCACCACTGTCACCTCATGACCGGCCCGCCGCRAGCTGTAGGCGGTTGCGAGTCCCACGATTCCTGCACCGAGCACACACACATGCATAGAAGCCTCTTTGTTCCCTGAAAGAGCGCCACTTTACGCAGTGGGTACAAGTTTGAACAATGCTGAATGCGCGAGGGTTATGACGTGTGGTTATGCCCTTCTGCGAAGGTGGCAGAAGAGATTCTGGGTAAACCATGAGTTTTGGTCATGGGTTTGCCGCGAAAATGAATGACACATATCGCACGGCTGTTCCTACACTACCGATGCCAGTTTCCCGAAACTACCAACCCACCGCCCCCCGAAAGGACAAGCATGAAATTCACCATCCTCATGACCGCCGTGCTGCTGACAGCCGGCCTGGCCACCACCGCCGGCGCGCAAACGGTGCCGACGCTGAAAAAGATCGCCGACAGCAACAAGATCACCGTGTCGTATCGCGAAGCTTCGGTGCCTTTCAGCTACCTGATCGGGTCCAAAACCTCGGTGGGTTTTTCGGCAGAACTGACAGAAGCCATCATTGACGACATTCGCAAGAAGGTGAAAAAGCCGAATCTCGAAGTCGCCTACATGCCCGTGACTTCGCAAAATCGCATCCCCTTGCTGGTCAACGGCACCTACGACCTCGAGTGCGGCTCTACCACCAACAACACCGCGCGCGGCAAGGATGTGGCATTTGCCATCAACCACTTCTACACCGGCACCCGCCTGCTGGTCAAAAAATCATCCGGCATCAAGAACTACGCCGACCTGGCCAAAAAGACGGTGGCCAGCACGACAGGCACCACCAACGCGCAGGTGATCCGCAAGTACAGCGCCGATAAAAAGCTCGACATGCAGCTCATCCTGGGCAAAGACCACGATGATTCGTTGCTGCTGGTTGAGAATGACCGTGCCCTGGCTTTTGCCATGGACGACATCCTGCTGTTCGGCCT
>NZ_JBFUCA010000338.1:0-4684 GCF_056405475.1 Polaromonas sp. P1_G4 | reverse complement strand
GTCATTTTTGATGCCAAAACAGGCAGTTTTGGGTGCAGAAATCGTCGCCCGGGGGCCATTGCTACTGGAGCGCGCTTCTCCAGCACACATTTTTTGCCCATCAAATTGCTGTTTTGGCCAATAAGGACAAGCGCAGGGAGCTAGCTATTTGATAGCAGCCGTGGCAACCGGATCAAACCGCTGCAGCTCCCGGCTGTGGTGTGGCCAGCACGCAACGCAGACACCGCAACAGCGCACTTAAAGGCCCGAATCCGGTGCCCTGCGGCGCAATTTCCAGCGTGTTGCACCGCTTTTTCGGGCTACAGGCCAGCCTCCGGCCGCTCCTGACCGGCGCCGCCAGATCAAATTAATTCTTTAGTTCTTCTATTTGATGCTCTAGGCGTTATAAGTCGTCAAACGGCCTACTTGCAAAAAAATGTAACGTGAAGCAAAGTCAAAACATGGACATCACACCCGTACGGAGTCCTTCCCAGAGGCCGTAGTTACTGCGAGGCACACGTTAAAAAATGTTAGCTAAATCATTAACTGCGTTTGCAGCCGAGATCGCGATGTCCTCTGGCAAGGCAATCGCCTTTGGGTTCCGTTGACCGGCACGGCCTGAACCCACACTCCAAAACTGGCCCGCATGAATTCCTGCCTGCACTTTCCCCTCAAGCCACTTGGCTTGGCGCTGGCATTCGCCGGCCTGGCCATGGCACCGCATGCCGGCCATGCCCAGGCCACCAACGATTTCTCGGCCGCAGGCACCCAGGACTGGAACGACGCGGCCAACTGGAGTGGCGGCACGCCTACAGCCGCCAGCGTGGCAAGGGTCCCGACGAACCAGCAGGTGGACGTTACCGGGGCTGGCCAGGTGGGCACGCTGCAAGTGGAGGGAGACGGCCAGGTGGTCGTCCACGCCGGCGGCACCCTGGCCGCCGACACGCTCCTGCTGGGCACCACGCCAGCGCCGGGTAACGCAGGATCCCTGTTGATTAATGGAAGCGTTACGGCCACGCGGCTGAGCGTGGGCGACACGGCGACCGGAGGGCAGATCCTCATCGGCGGCGCCGGCGCCAGCTTGAACGTGTCTCCCCCCAGCCTGGCTCCGGGAGACCAGTTCATTGTTGGCAACAATGGAGACGGGCTCCTGGGCATCCGCACCGGCGCCACCGTGACGGTAGGCGGCACCCGCACCCTGCATCTGGGCAATGTGGGCACCGGGACGCTGGTCATCGGCAACATCGGGCCCAGCGGTACCCTGGATGCCGGCGCCGTGGTTTTCGGCAATGCCAGCTCCAGCATCAAGTTCAATCAGGACGACGCCACCCCCTACATCTTCTCCCCCGCAATCAGCGGCAGCGGGTGGGTCGAGGTATTCGCTATCGGCGGCTCCTCCACCGTACTGACGGGCGCCAACAGTTACACCGGCGGCACTTTCGTCAGAACCAATGCCCGCCTGACCGGCAGCACCACCAGCCTGCAGGGAGTCATCAGCAACGACGGCGTGCTGACCTTCGACCAGACCACCAACGGCACCTTTGCAGGCTCCATCAATGGAGGCGGCACGCTGGTCAAGGAAGGCAGCGGCACGGTGATTCTTTCTGGCACCAACACCTATACAGGCGGCACCACCATCAATGGCGGCACCTTGCGCGGCACCACCGCCAACCTGCAGGGCTTGATTACCACCAACGCCAACCTGGAGTTCTTGCAAGCAGGCAACGGAACGTTTGGCGGTGTCATCAGCGGCACCGGCAATGTGGTCAAAAGCGGCACCGGCAATGTCACCTTTTCCGGCACCCACACTTACAGCGGGGCCACCGTCGTCAGCGGCGGCACGCTGTCGGTCAACGGCAGCCTGACCAACTCTGCCGTGCAGGTGCAGAACGGCGGCACGCTGGGCGGCACCGGTTCCGTGCGCAACACCACCATCCAGTCGGGCGGCACGCTGGCGCCGGGCAATTCCATCGGCACGCTCACCGTGGTCGGCAACCTGACCTTCAACGCCGGCTCCAATTACAGCGTGGAGGTCGATGCAGCCGGCAGCAACGACCGCACCAACGCCACCGGCACGCTGACCATCAACGGCGGCACGGTCAATGTGCTGGCCAGCGCCGGCACCTATTCGCCGACCACGCAGTACACCATCCTCAATGCCACAGGCGGGCGCACCGGCGTCTTCAGCGGGCTCACGACCAACCTGGCGTTTTTGACGCCGTCGCTCACCTACGACCCCAACAACGTGTATCTGACCCTGGCGCGCAACAGCACCGGCTACAACACCCTGCCCGGCATGACGCCCAACCAGCAGTCGGCCTCCAACGCACTTCAAGATGCCTCCGGCAGCGCGAGCGGCGACATGAGCACGGTGCTCAGCGCCCTCAACAGCCTGTCAGTGCCGCAGGCCCTCGCGGCCTTCGATGCCATAGGCGGTGCCAACCTGGTGGCCTTGCGCCGTGCCGGCCCCAGCTTTACCGCCGCGTTCGGCGAACAGCTGCAGGCACGCGTGGGCCGAAGCAGCCTGGGCTCAGTCTGCGGCAGCGACGATGTCGGTGGCCGCGAAGCCCTGAGGGCACTTTTCCCGGCCGCCGAAGACGGTTGCGGTTTCTGGCTGCGCGGTTACGGCAGCCACCAAACCACCGACAGCGACGGCAATGCCATGGCCAGCCGCCTGAACAGCACCGGCCTGAGCGCGGGTTATGACGCCGAAGTGTCGCCGGGCTTGATGCTGGGCGGCGCCGTGACCATCGGCACATCAAGGGTCAGCTTTGATTCCGGTGACCTGGGCAGGGCCCGCAGCGCAGCGCTGGCGATGTACGCCGGCTATGCTGATGGCGCATGGCGCCTGAATGGCGTGACCAGCGTGGCGTTTCACGGCAACCACATGGACCGCGGCATCGTGGTCGGTCCGATCAGCCGCGTGGCCTCGTCGAACTTCGACAGCAGCACCGCCACGGCCTACGGCGAGCTGACGTACGACCTGGACATGATCGGCTGGACGCTGCAGCCGATGGCCGCACTGGCCTTCAGCCGCAACCAGACCAACGGTTTCAGCGAGCAGGGCGCCGGCGCGCTCAACCTGCAGGTTGCCGCGCAAACCGTGTACTCGACCAAATCGATGCTGGGGCTGAAAGCCGGCTTTAACGTGGGCCGGCTGCGGATCGAACCGCGGGTGGCGTGGGCGCATGAGTTTGGCAAATACAACACCCCGATGACGGCGCAGCTGCAGGGCGCCGGCACGCCCTACCAGTTCCAGATCGCGGGCGTGGCCCTCAATGCCAACACGGTGGTCCTTGGTGTCGGCGTCTCGGGCCGCATCCACGACAACTTCAACCTCTTCGCCGACCTCCAGACCGAACAGAACGCACGCCAGCGCAACCTGGCCCTGCTGATGGGGGTGCGCGGCAAATGGTGAGCCGGGCATCTCAAAGCATGTTGACCCCTGACCGACCTGATTCACAACACATTTAATCCAGCCACACCCGCGCATACCTCATGGCTTACAAAAGCATGCCCCCCATCCCGCCATCCCTGCCGCCTCTCCCGCCGCGCCAACCCAAACCGAAACCCGGCAAGGACGCCGGCGCCCACCGATACGACACCATCGTTTTTTTGCTGATCATCGGCCTGGCGATTGTGGTGGCCGGCAGCGCAGCGCGTTACACCCTGGTAGACCGGCCTGCGGCCAAGGCACAGAAGGAAGCCCAGCTGCTGATGCAGCAGCTGATGGCCGCGAACCAGAAGAACCAGCAGCAGCTTGAACAGAAGCTCGCCGAAGCCAAGGCCCAGACCGAGGCATTGCGCGCCAACATGGAGCAGATGAAGGCCGAGATCCAGCAGCCCAAGGCCGCAGCGGAACCGGTTCCGGAGCCGGTGCAGAAACCGGTGCCCGACGCCCAGGCCGCGGAACGCAAGCGGCTGGAGCGCGTCAAGGTGGTCGATGAACTGGTGGACTCGCTGACGCCGAACCTGCAGGTCAAGTTCCAGCAAAAGGTCACGTGGCTGGACCGCAGCGTCTCATTCGGTTTTAGCCTGACCAACGCAAGCCGCCGCGCCGTCCGCGTGACCCCGCCGCGCATCGCCCTGACCCTCAACCCTCTGCCCAACACAAAGCTGGCACTGAAAGCCAGTGATGTGCAGGCTGACATCTGCCCTGGCGGCTTGATCGGGCCGGGAGAGACCATTAACTGCAATGTGGTGCTGCGTTCAGAAGCCACCTTCACCGGTGTCGGCCACATTCCGTTTCGCGCCGTCATCTCGGCACGCACGGAACTCCCGGTGACCAGCGAAACCTGGAAAACCGTGCGTTCCGCCTACAAGGAAGCCTACCTGGAGGAACACATGGTCAAAAGCGTTTCCTTTAATGGGGAGCTTTGGCGGTAATCGCGGGCCGGCAGCAGGATCACGCATGCACCCTGTCGAGGCGGCTGAAGCCGGCGGCAGATTGCCATGCTATCGCTATCAAATAGATAGCTGCTTGCGCCCATCTGTATTGGGTTTCAGCTATCTTTTGTGCTTGAAATCAGTGGTTTTCACGGGGGTTTCCGGCATCGCCAGGGCTTTTGCGGCACCCCAGGGGCAGGCTGGAGGGTCAAAAGCCCCCCTGAGTCGCCTTTTTACCCCCTCAATCGGGCTGTAAACCAATGAGGACAGGCGCGAGCCGCTACTAATTCAGTAGCGCGAGCCGCTACTAATTCAGTAG
>NZ_JBFUCA010000337.1:0-4690 GCF_056405475.1 Polaromonas sp. P1_G4 | reverse complement strand
GCCTTCACATCGGCCAGCGGCAGCTCGTCCTTGACTTCAGGCGCTTGCAGCGCCGGAAAGCCCGTGCCCTTGGGGAAGTTCTCAAACAAAAAGCGCTTCCAGTGAAACTGGTAAGGCGAAGCGATGGCGCCGGCCTTTTGCAGCAAATCGAGCGGCGCGGTGTGCGTGGCGCGCGAGGCTTCGACGACTGCCTTGTATTCGGCGCTGTTCTTGTCGGGCTTGAAGAGGATTTTGTAAAGCTGATCGCGCACCGGCGCCGGGCATTCGCCGCGGCCCAGTTCTTCGGCCCAGGCGGTGATTTGCGCTGCGACCTGCTTTTTCTTTTCGATGGCGGCCAACGCCTGCTGCAGGATTTCCGCCGGTGCCTTCTTGAAGCGGCCCTTGCCGGCACGGCGAAAGTAGTGCGGCGCGTCATACAGGCGAAAGAGCGCGGCGGCCTGTTGCTCCAGCGAGGCGGCTTTGCCGTCGGCGCTGAAGTAATCGCGCGCCAGGTCGGCAAAGCCGAATTCGTCTTCGCTGGCGAATTCCCAAGCCAGGTCCAGCTCAATATCGTGGCTCAGCTTTTGGCCGGCGGCCACCATCTCGGCAGGGGATGGCTTTTCAAACTTCAGCAGGGCATTAACGCCCTTGACCTTCACACGCTTGCYCGAGTCGAGCTCGACCTGCAGCGAGGCATCGCTCTCGGACAAAATGCGGCCGGCCAGGAACTTGCCGGCTTCTTCAAACAATACAAACAAAACGGGATCCCTTTGGTGTCTTTGATGACTTGAGACTAGTGTAATCAGGGCTGCTTCAGAGAGATTTCAGGCCAATGCCAGGAAGTCGAGGATGGTCGGCAAATGCCGGTCAAAGTCGCTCAGTGCATGGTCGCCGCCTTCCAGCAGCCGGATGTGAGCGCCCGCATAACGGGCCGTCATTTCACGACAGTCCAGCACTTCGTCACCCTTGGCAACGATGGCGAGGTAGTTTTGCGGCGATTTCAGCGGCCCGGCGTGCTGTGCTTTCAGCTCATCCACAAAGCGGGGTTCGAAGAAAAAGTGTTCTTCCGGGTTGTGCCAGGCCGTTTGCTCGCCGATGTAGCGGGTGAGGTCGCGCGCCGGCTCCACGGCCGGGTTGAGTAGCACGGCCTTGCAAGCGGCCTGTTCGGCCACCGCAGTGGCGTAAAAGCCGCCCAGCGAAGAGCCGATCACGCCCATGCTTTGGTAGCCCGGCTTGCCGGGCCAGCCGGCAATTTCGTCCTTCACCATCTGCAGCGCGGCGTGCGGCGAAGGTGGCAGCTGCGGGCACCACCAGTGAACGGTGGGATGGCGCTGCTGCACGGCAGCGGCCATTTTTTTTGCTTTCACGGATTGGGGGGAGGAGCGAAATCCGTGGAGATAGAGCAGGTGGGTGGTGCGCATGCCGCATGTTAGACGGGCTGGCCACCACAGGTTTTGCCGGAGCCGATTTCCCGGGTTTCGCGGTGTTTGATGCCGGTTTTAAGTGAAACAGGGTTTCAAGCCAATCAGGGCCAGCGCGAGCAGCTATGTAATTGATAGCGATGCCCGCTTTCGCGGGATGCCCGGCCACGCGTTCCCGGCTTCAAGGCTGACGGATAATCCGCGCATGGCCGCCGTTTTCGACAAACCCTCCCTTTATCAGCGAACCTTGCCTTTGCTCCAGGGCTTTGACGGCCTGCTGGCGTTTGCGGTGTTTTTGCTGGCCTGTGCAGGCCTCCTGATCATGTATTCGTCAGGGTATGACCACGGCACCCGGTTTGTTGACCATGGCCGCAACATGCTGATTGCCGGCGCCATCATGTTTGTGGTGGCCCAGGTGCCGCCCCAGCGCTTGATGGCGTTTGCCGTGCCGCTGTACATCGCCGGCGTGGCCTTGCTGGTGGCGGTGGCGATCTTCGGCGTCACCAAAAAAGGCGCTCGGCGCTGGCTCAATGTGGGCGTGGTGATCCAGCCCAGCGAAATCCTGAAAATTGCCATGCCGCTGATGCTGGCCTGGTGGTTTCAGAAACGCGAAGGCCAGCTACGCCCGCTGGACTTCCTGGCCGCCGGGTTGTTGCTGCTCGTTCCGGTCGGGCTCATCATGAAGCAGCCTGATCTGGGAACCTCCCTGCTGGTGCTGGCCGCGGGGCTCGCGGTGATTTTTTTTGCCGGGCTGAGCTGGAAGCTGATCCTGCCGCCAGTGCTGCTGGGCCTCATCGGCGTGTTCCTCGTGGTGTGGTTCGAGCCGCAAATCTGTGCCGACGGCGTGCGCTGGCCCATCCTGCACGACTACCAGCAGCAGCGCATCTGCACGCTGCTCGACCCCTCGCGCGACCCGCTGGGCAAGGGCTTTCACATCATCCAGGGCATGATCGCCATTGGCTCGGGCGGCATCACGGGCAAGGGCTTTATGGCCGGCACCCAGACGCACCTGGAGTTCATTCCCGAGCGCACCACCGACTTCATCTTCGCGGCGTACTCCGAAGAGTTCGGTCTGTTGGGCAATCTGTTGTTGATTGCGGCGTTCATCTTCCTGATTTTGCGCGGACTGGCCATTGCGCTGGAGGCATCGACCCTGTTTTCGCGCCTGCTGGCCGGTGCGCTGACCATGATTTTTTTCACCTATGCTTTCGTCAACATGGGCATGGTCAGCGGCATCCTGCCCGTGGTGGGCGTGCCGCTGCCTTTCATCAGCTATGGCGGCACGGCCATGGTGACGCTGGGACTGGCCATCGGCATGCTGATGTCGATCGCCAAGGCCAAGCGCTTGGTGCAGAGCTAAACAAGGAGGTTCATATGGGGTTTTTTGACTGGTTTGATACGCGGGCCGCAAGTCAGTGCGGCATTTCGCTGGCGGAACTCGTGATCCGCGAGCTGCCGGCCAAAGAGTCGGTGAAAGAAAAGAAATTTGCGGAAAAAGCAGAAAAAACGCTGATAAAGATGTCGCATGAACTCGCTGCCTTTAAACGGGCCAACAAACTCAATACCTACAAAAAAGCCAAGCTGGGTAATGCCTTTTTGTGGACATTGAAAGACCGCGGCGTTAATGATGCCTATGCCGATGAATTGACGCAGTGGCTTTCTTTGCAGCTGTAGTTCTTACCGTTTTTCTGGAGCAGCATGTTCGGACTTCTAAGAAAAATCCTGCCGGCTTCGTCGAGCGCTGCAGCCAGCGTCGGTGCGCCTGACAAGGATCGTTGCGCTGAACTCAAAAAGAATGGCAATGCCTTGTTGGCAGAAGGCAAGCTTTATGAGGCGGCTTTGTGCTACGGCGAGGCAACGAAGGCCGATCCAGAAGATGTCTTCGCACTGATCAATCTCGGATATGTATTAAGTGAGCAGGGCCACCTTCTGGAAGCCAAGGCGGCACTTGAACAGGCCGCAAGTCTGGATCCCACACAGCATGACGCGCATTTCATGTTGGGAACGCTCGCACAGCGGGAGGCAAACGTATCTCAGGCCATTCACCGATTCAAGAAGGTTGTGCTGCTTGCGCCAGAGTTTGAACCGGCCTATCGTGAATTGGGCTATGAACTCTTTCAACATGAGCAGATGACGGAGGCGGAAGAGATCATGCAGGAAGGCATTCGCCGATTTCCCGAATCAGTCGGGCTTCTCTGCAATCTGGGAAACCTGTACAGCGCCCAGAATTTGCCGCTCAAGGCGATAGCGCCCTACGAAAAAGCCCTTGCGCTGGAGCCGGAGAACGCCCAATTCATGAGCAACCTGGGGGCCGCGTGCGAGGCCGCGGGAGATTTCGCACGGGCGATTCCGTTGATGCGGCGGGCACTGGATCTCAATCCAGGGGACGCAAATACGCTGGTTCACCTCGGTATTTCCTTGGGTGAACAGGGCTTCCATGATGACGCCATCAAAAGTTACCGGACGGCCCTTGAGCTGGACTCCGGGCATTTTGCTGCCCATTTCAATCTCGGGTTTAGCGCCCTGCTGAATGGCGACTATGCAACGGGCTGGACGGAATACGAGTGGCGGCTCAGAAGCGCGAAAGAAAAAGACGTGAAAGAGCGCAAGGTCTTTGCWAAGCCTCTCTGGCTCGGTGGGGAGGCTATCGCCGGTCAAACGATCCTGCTCTCGTGTGAACAGGGATTTGGGGACACCATCCAGTTTTCCAGATACGCCACGGAAGTGGCCGCACTCGGTGCGCGCGTGGTGCTTCAGGTGCAGGCGGGACTTAAAGAGCTGATGGGGACTCTTCCAGGGGTGACCCGCGTTCTGGAGGAGCATGAGCCCTTGCCGCCGTTTGATTGCTATTGTCCCTTGATGAGCCTTCCATTGGCCCTGGGGCATCATCGGACCGGGTTTGTGCCGGCGAGCTTGTCTTATTTGAAAGCCGATCCCGATAAAAAGGCGGCCTGGCAACAGCGGCTCGCTGCCTTGGCTGGATCTGCTACCCCCCGGGTGGGCATTGTTTGGTCCGGCAACGCCAAACAGAAGCGCGACCGGCTACGCTCTCTGCGACTTGCGGAATTTCTGCAAGCCCTGCCCGACGGAATGCCGGCAATATGCCTTCAACCCATGCTTCGTGAAGTGGACATTCCTGTCATGAAGACGCAACCTCACATCCTCTGTCCGGGCGAGGCGCTGAAGACTTTCGCCGATACGGCAGCTGTGATCGACTCACTGGACCTGGTTGTTACGTCGGATACCAGCGTGGCACACCTTGCGGGTGCCATGGGTAAACCGGTTTGGAT
>NZ_JBFUCA010000336.1:0-4704 GCF_056405475.1 Polaromonas sp. P1_G4 | reverse complement strand
TCGGTGACCTGGGTCAGGTTGTCATTGGCGTTGTAGGCAAAGCCGGTGGTGGTGGGSGTGSYRCTWCCGGTGTTGGCGGGYTGCTGGGTCTGGATGGGRCGRCCCAGGCTGTCGTAGTAGGTGTAGCTGGCAAGACCATTGGGGTCGACCACGGTGGTGGGMCGGCCCATRGCGTCGTAGCCATACTGCCAGGTCAGGGTGCCGCTGTTGATGGCAACACTCACCGCCGAAGAGGTCGACGGGTCGTTGTTGGTGTCGCCTGCGTAGTCGGCGCTTAAGGTGTGACTGCCCAAGGCCAGGGAGTTGGTAGCAAGCGTTGCCACGCCGCCTGCCACAGTGCCTGTGCCCAGGGTGGTGCTGCCGTCCTTGAAGGTGACGTTGCCGGTGGGACTGGCACCTGTGACGGTGGCGGTCAGCGTGATGTTCTGGCCTACGGGGGCGGTGCCGGCGCTGCTTGAAAGCGCTGTGGTCGTGGGGGTGGCGGCGAGCGCCAGGACCGGGACCAGAGAGATGAGCAGTGCCAGGCGGCCGAGCCAGGCATTGAAGGTTTGACCGACTTGGCTAGGGCTGCTCATGCGACCTCCTGTTTGGGTGATGGTTGTTGTGGTGTTCAATTGCTCGCTCCCGTGACTTGTTGGACCCGGTTCAAGGCGTCATACACCCGGGTGATGTTTCTTTGCAGATTGCCCGAGGGGTCCTTGACCTGTTCGCCTGTCTTGTTGCCCATGGCGTCCAGGGTGTAGGTGATGGTGTTGCCTTTGGCATCGGTCACGCCAGTTAACCGGTGCGCGGCGTCGTAGCTGTAGCTCATCGTTGTGCTGTCGGGCAGAACCACCCCTGTCAGCTGGCCGGCGTTGTCGTAGGTGTAAGTGGTGGTGCGGGCTGCTCCGCCCGGTGGGGTGACACTGGTGCTGCCGACCCAGCCTCGGGGGGTGTAGGTCGTGTCGGTGACGATGCCTTTGGGGTCAACCATCTGGCGCACCCGTCCGGCCCTGTCGTACAGGGTGAACTGCGTGACGTGCCCTGCTGCGTTCGTCACACTCTGCAGGTCTCCGACCGTATGGCCTACATCAACGGCGATGTTGGTATCGGTGTAGTACACATAGCTGGTGCTGCGATTGTTCGCATCTATGGAAGTCAGGATGCGGCCGGAAACATCATAGGTAAATCTCGCATCGGGGCCTGACGCAGGAAGATAGGCTGCGATACCGGGGAACTGCGCCGCTGGCGGTGTGAAAGCCGCTGAATATCGTGCAACACCTTTGGTGATACGGACTTCATCCATATTCCCGGTGAAAGCGACGGCCTCCCCACCCTTGCCGATATACAAAGGGCCCGTGAGCGCTGCGAAAGGCGTGTAGGCGGCGGTACTGGTGGATGGGACGCCATTGACGTAGACCGACATCGTGGCCCCGTTCCCCACAATGGCAACATGCTGCCAGACGTTGGCCGTAATCGCCGTGCTCGGGAATACACCAACAATCTCCCAGTTATTCACGGCCGCGTTGCTTTTGAGAATACGTACAGAGCTGTTTTCCAGGTCTATCTCAAATGGGGAGTAAACAGGGCCTAGTCGTGTGGAGATAAGGCTCTGAATACCGCCAATGGAACCAGGCTTCAGAAAAAACTCGATGGTGAATGGCAACGACCCGAAGTTAAAGTCGGTTCCAGCGGGTACCGAGATGTATCCACTGTTGGCGAAAGCGCCGGAGCCGGTGCCAAATACTTTCGACGCAGTTGAAATTGAGGCACTTCCTGTGACAGAGAGCGTTTTCAGAGCAGCACCATCGTCCACAAAAGCTGTCGAGCCGTTCGTCCCATTCATGTGAAGCAAAAGCGAATTAAATGCTGCACTCGGATCGGTTGGACCACCTCCAGCTGCTGCCGGGTTCGCGAGTTGAACAATCCTCTTGCACACCACGGGCAAGGGCTTTCCATTCGGCAACGTTGGCGCACTGGTGCAATTGGCCGCTGCATCGGCGTTCAAAGGGTCTGGCCGGCCCTGGTAAACCAGCGTTGTCAATGTCCCAGGCGTGGCACTCGCAACAGGAAGCCGCCAATCCGGGTGCCAAGTGGTCGTGAATTTCCTAGCCCCTGCCGGCAAAGTGGCGCCGCCAGGTAGCACGGCATTGCAGGCCGCGGTGTTGGACAGGCCTTCCACTCGCGTGATCTCCCGATTCGAACCGTCATACGCATAGCAACTGCGCACGCCGTTGAAATCATCTTGTGAGAGCAAATTCCCAGCTGCATCAAAGGCGGAGGCGTTATTGGCTGCGGCACAGCCTGAGCCTGCCGGCTGGCTCAGGCCCGTAGCCTTGTTCAGGCCACCCACCGTGGTAGACGCGATGTCCGAGCTTTGCCCATTGGGCAGGGCTAGAACCACGTTGCTGGGCGACACCATGCTGTGGGCGCGGGTGGTAATGGTCGTTGCGGCATCGTAGGTTTGCGTGACAGCCACGGAAGGTGGAGTGCCGTAAGCCACGCTGTAGCGGTTAACGCCCCCGGCAAGTTCGGTGGAGATGGCACGGCCGGCGGCATCGTAACCATAGGTGGAATAGCGGTTCCCCAGTTCGTCCACCGACCCCGTGAGCGCCCACGGCAGGCTGGAGTTTTCGTAAACAAAGGTTTGAGCCGAGTTGTCGGGCCAGCGGAGTTCGACCAGGTTGCGGTTGGCGTCGTAAAGGGCGCTGATGGTTTGGCCCATGGCATTGCTGATGAAGCTCAGCAGCCCGTCAGTGGCGGCATTGCCGCCGGAGGGCAGTGTATAGCTGAAGTTGATGCTACGGCCCGTGTTGTCGGTTGCCGACACCAAGTACCCAGCGGCCGGGGCAGCGGTACTCGCCGCCGAGCTATACGCGTACGTTATCCTGTTCCCGCGGCCATCGGCTTCAGAGGTGATCCGCCCCGCGGCGTTGTAAGTTTCCAGGGTCTGTGAGGAAGCCTCCAGATAGCGATAGCCACCGGAGACAACGACCAGCGAATCTTTGTTCAAACCCATCGGAGCATAGGAGGCGTTCGTCGGGTTGTACCTGAAGCTGACGACGGTGCCGTTTCCACGCATGACCTGCGCGTCGAACCCCCCTGCACCGATAACGATGTTCTTGTGCAGCGAACTCTCCCATAGCGCACCGAGCGCGGGGATATTGCCGAGCACTTTGGGTGCAACGCCCATAGACGCAGCGGTGAAAACCTTGCGGTTGTCGTAAGTCACACGCCACTCCTGGCCACCAACCGAAAACCCCGTTGCTACCGTGTGCGTCTCGGCGCCGACCAAGGGCGTGATAGGTTTGCCCTTCTGAACAAAACCAGCATCCTTACAAGATTGTGGCTGCGAGCTCAAAAGGAGGTTGGCAATGTTGGTAGTGCTGCTGTTGTAGCAACCGTTCTTGAGAGGGTTCTCCAGATAGCCTGGCTTGCAAACGCACGTCGCGCCGTTTGGATCCGACCCCGCTGGACAAACGGGGGGAACCGTACAACCGACGGCTGAGTACGTGCTAAGGCCCTTATTTGGCACAGTGCAATGGAACCAGATTTGCTGATCCAAAAGCAGCTTGGGATTCGGCTCCGCGCTCATAGCGACCCAACTTACTCCCTGGAACGGCTCCTGAGCCTGACAGGAAGCAATTGCAGAAGACATGCACGCTCCATTGCCCGCAGAAACACCGAGCCAGCTCGGAGTAAGCGGATCCACATTGGCGAAAGCTGTGCCTGACATCAACGCAGCCAGCACAGCAATCCACGCCAAAAGCTGTTTCTTCAGATTTGCCGTATTTCCCACGATGAGCTTAGGCTTTAGAGTATTCGTGCACTTTTCATTCACGTTATTACCTCGCTGATACGCTTGATTTGCATTGGGGTTCAATTACT
This sequence comes from Polaromonas sp. P1_G4, assembly GCF_056405475.1. Lineage (NCBI taxonomy): Bacteria > Pseudomonadati > Pseudomonadota > Betaproteobacteria > Burkholderiales > Comamonadaceae > Polaromonas > Polaromonas sp. P1_G4. Next base: position 837 of record NZ_JBFUCA010000336.1, on the reverse strand, counting down.
CGCTCCCGTGACTTGCTGGACCCGGTTMAGKGCGTCGTACACGCGGGTGATGTTTCTTTGCAGGTTGCCTTGCGGGTCTTTGACCTGCTCGCTGACCTTGTTGCCCATGGCGTCCAGGGTGTAGGTGATGGTGTTGCCTTTGGCATCGGTCACACCCGTCAGCCTGTGCGCGGCGTCGTAGCTGTAGCTCATGGTGCTGCTGTCGGGCATAACCACACCCGTCAGCTGGCCGGCGTTGTCGTAGCTGTACGTTGTGATCCGGGCTACCCCACCTGGTGGGGTCACCGTTACGCTGCTGACCCAGCCTCTGGAGGTGTAGGTCGTGTCTGTGACGATGCCTTTGGGGTCAATCATCTGACGCACGCGCCCTGCCCTGTCGTACAGGGTGAACTGCGTGATGTGGCCTGCTGCGTTGGTGACTGACTGGAGGTCGCCAACCGTGTGACCTACCACGTTGGGTATCGTGCCGCTGAAGCTGGTGCTGCTGTAATAGGCGTAGGTCTGCTGGACGATGTTATTGAAGCTCTGAGTGGCGATTAAGCCTTCAGGGTTGTAGGTCCAACTGCTGGTTCGAGCCACATTAGTGGCCGTGTCGGTGACGGTCTGACTCAGTTGGTTTCCCTGTGTGTCGTAGGTATAAGCAGTCGTTCTTCCCGCTTCTGTCACCAACACCGTCAACCTGAAGGTTGGGTGCCACTGGGTGGTCGTGGTCTGCACCTCAGGAAGGCCTGTTGCCTTGGTGGTGGTCAATGGCAGGCGCCGGTTGATATCCCAGGTGTACATGGTGTTGACACCCAGGAAGTCGGTCTCGTGCGTGACCAGTCCACTGGCGTCTTG
>NZ_JBFUCA010000335.1:0-4715 GCF_056405475.1 Polaromonas sp. P1_G4 | reverse complement strand
CACCCATAGAGATCACCGAATTTTCTTCGACGATCACGCCTTCGACCACTTCAGAGCGTGCGCCGATAAAGCAGTTGTCTTCAATGATGGTGGGGTTGGCCTGCAGCGGCTCCAGCACGCCGCCCAGGCCGACGCCGCCTGAAAGGTGCACGTTGTTGCCGACCTGCGCGCAGCTGCCCACGGTGGCCCAGGTGTCGACCATGGTCCCTTCGCCAACCCAGGCGCCGATGTTGACGTAGCTGGGCATCAGGATCGCGCCCTTGGCGATGAAGCTGCCGCGGCGGGCCACGGCGGGGGGCACCACGCGCACACCGGTTTCGCGCATTTCGGCTTCGCTCAGGTGCGCAAATTTGGTTTTGACCTTGTCGAAAAAGCCGAGGTCACCGGCGCGCATCAGTTCGTTGTCTTTCAGGCGAAAGCTCAGCAGCACCGCCTTCTTGATCCACTGGTGCGTCGTCCACACACCCACGCTTTCACGGGTGGCCACGCGCAGCGAGCCATTGTTCAGCTGGGAAATCGTTTGCTCCACTGCCTCCAGGATGTCCTTGGGCGCCGACTTGGGCGACAGGTTGGCGCGGTCTTCCCAGGCGGCGTCAATGGTTTGCTGGAGCGCTTGCAGGTTGGCTTGAGTCATGAGAATGGTTTTTCAGTGAACTTTGGATTGGATGAACTGGACGATGCGCTCTGCGGCCTCCACGCATTCGGCGGTTTCTGCCACCAGCGCCATGCGAATTCTGCCGGCGCCGGGGTTGTGCCCCTGCGCATCGCGTGCCAGGTAACTGCCCGGCAACACCACGACATTGTAAAGAGCGAGCAGCTCGCGCGAAAACGCGGTGTCCGAGCCCTTGAATGCTTGGGGGATTCCGGCCCACAGGTAAAAGCCTGCGTCGGGCAGGGCGACGTCCATCACCGCCGACAGCATGGGCGTGACTTTGGAAAATTTTTCGCGGTACATGGCGCGGTTGTCCACCACATGTTGCTCGTCATTCCAGGCGGCAATGCTGGCCGCCTGCACGATGGGGCTCATGGCGCTGCCGTGGTAGGTGCGGTAGAGCAAAAACGGCTTGATCAGCGCCGCATCTCCAGCCACAAAGCCGCTGCGCAGGCCGGGCACATTGCTGCGCTTGGAAAGGCTGGTGAGGGAAATCAGATTCTTGAAGTCATGCCGGCCCAGCTCTGCGGCTGCTTGCAGGCCGCCCAGAGGCGCCTCATCACGGAAGTAAATTTCGCTGTAGCACTCGTCCGAAGCAATCACAAAGCCGTAGCGGTCGCTCAGTTCAAACAGCAGCTTCCATTCGGCCAGCGACATCACCGAGCCTGTGGGGTTGCCGGGCGAGCAGACAAACACCAGCTGGGTTTTGGCCCAGACGTCCGCCGGCACTGCCGCCCAGTCGATGCCGAAGTTGCGCGCCGGGTCGCTGGGGGCGAACCAGGTCTGTGCGCCCGCCAGCAGGGCTGCGCCTTCATAAATTTGATAGAACGGATTCGGGCAGACCACGGTGGCGCCCGGTTTGCTGGCGTCCAGCACGGTTTGCGCCAGTGAAAACAGCGCCTCGCGCGAGCCGTTGACCGGCAGGATTTGCGTGGCCGGGTCCAGTTTCAGGTTGTAGCGGCGGGCCAGCCAGTCGGTCATGGCCTGGCGCAGCTTCGGCTCCCCCAGCGTGCCGGGGTAACTGGCCAGGCCGTCCAGGCTGGCTGTCAGCGCATCCTTGATGAGCTGGGGCGTGGCATGGCGGGGTTCGCCTATGCCAAGGCTGATGGGTTTGTAAGCCGGGTTGGGGGTGACATCGGCGTGCAACTGGCGCAGCCGTTCAAACGGGTAGGGCTGGAGGCGTGAAAGCAGGGGATTCATGCCTTGATTATCCAGCCTCGCCTTGCTCACCCGCCGCCGGTCTGGGTTGCGGTTTGTCATGCCCTGGTCTGATCGCTATTAAATTAATAGCTGCTCGCGCTTGTCCTTGTTGGGCTTCAGGCTGATTTCATCCAAATTTCCCTGGTAGCCAGCCATTTTCAGGCAGCGCAGGGCCGGGCGTCACCCTGACAGACCGCCGCCGTGCGAAGCAAAGTGTTTCACGCCGGGCCCGTCAAGGGCCTTTTTCCCGGCAAAATCTGCGTCCCGCTCGGGTAACATGGCGGACCGTGCGCTACTGAAAGTGGTACACGGCGTGTGTCAGCGTTTTTCCGTAAAACGCCATAAAAATCAACGAGTTAGGGTTGTAATTCCCTACCTCAGGCTCAAAAAAACAGGGACAGCCGTGCGTCTCAATTCGATCAAGCTATCTGGTTTCAAATCATTCGCAGAGCCCACCAATTTCGTACTGCCGGGCCAACTGGTCGGTGTGGTGGGCCCCAACGGTTGCGGCAAGTCCAACATCATGGACGCGGTGCGCTGGGTGCTGGGCGAAAGCAAGGCCTCCGAGCTGCGCGGCGAGTCCATGCAGGACGTCATCTTCAACGGCACCACCACACGCAAGCCCGCCAGCCGCTCCAGCGTGGAACTGGTCTTTGACAACGCCGACCACCGCGCCGGCGGCCAGTGGGGCCAGTTTGTCGAGATCGCCGTCAAGCGCGTGCTGACGCGCGACGGCACCTCCAGCTACTACATCAACAACCAGCCGGTGCGCCGCCGCGACGTGCAGGATGTATTCCTGGGCACCGGCCTGGGTCCGCGCGCCTACGCCATCATCGGCCAGGGCACCATCAGCCGCATCATCGAGTCCAAACCCGAAGAGCTGCGCCTCTTCCTCGAAGAGGCCGCCGGTGTTTCCAAATACAAGGAGCGCCGCCGCGAGACCGCCAACCGCCTGTCCGACACGCGCGAAAACCTGACACGTGTCGAAGACATCCTGCGTGAGCTGAACGCCAATCTTGACCGGCTTGAAAAGCAGGCCGAGGTGGCCATGCGTTACAACACGCTGCATGCCGACGCGAGCCTGAAGCAGCACCAACTGTGGTTCCTCAAACGCGCCGAAAGCGAAGCCGACCAGTCCAAGGTCAAGGCTGACGCCGAAAAAGCCGTGAACGACCTGGAAAGYCGCGTGGCCGACCTGCGCCACATCGAGGCCGACCTCGAAACCATTCGCCAGGCGCACTACTCGGCCGGCGACCAGGTCAACCAGGCCCAGGGCAAGCTCTATGAGGCCAGCGCCGAAGTCGGGCGCCTGGAGGCCGAGATCCGCTTTGTGGTCGACGGCCGTCAGCGTGTCGAGCAGCGCCTGGCCCAGCTCAAGGAACAAACCGCCCAGTGGGCCACACGCAAGGAAGACGCCGCCGTCGAGACGGAAAACCTCGCCGCGCAGGCCATTGAAGCCGAAGAAAAAGCCGAGCTCCTGGCTGCGCAGACCGAAGAGCACCAGACCCAACTGCCCGCCCTGGAAGACGCCCTGCGCCAAGCCCAGGCCAAAGCCAACGAGCAGCGTACCAGCGTCGGCCAGGTGCAGCAGCAAATCCAGGTGCTGGCCGCCGACCAGCGCAACATCGAAGAGCAGTCGCGCAGCCTGGGATTGCGGCTGGAAAAGCTCACGGCAGACCGCAACGCACTCAACGCGCCCGACGAAGCCCGTCTGGCCAACCTGACCACGCAGTTCACCGCCGCACAGGAAGCCCAGGCTGAAGCCGAAGCCCGCCTGCACGAGTTGACCGACAGCGTGCCGCAGCTCGACGAAGAGCGCCGCACGCTGCAGCACACCGTCAACAGCGAATCCGCCAARCGGGCCGACCTGTCGGCGCGCATGGAAGCGCTCAAGGCCCTGCAGGAAAAGGTCAAAACCGACGGCAAGCTCAAGCCCTGGCTGGCCAAGCACGGCCTCGATGGCCTGCAAGGCCTGTGGAGCCGCATCCACATCGAACAAGGTTGGGAAAACGCGCTTGAAGCCGCGCTGCGCGAGCGCCTGGGCGCACTCGAAGTCAGTCGGCTCGACATGGTGCGCGGCTTTGCCGGTACCGACGGGCGCGATACGCCGCCCGCCAAGCTCTCGTTTTACTCACCGCCCAGCGCCGCCGCACCCGCCCGCACCAATGCGGCCATCACACTCAAACCGCTGACCGAATTGCTGCGCCTGAACGACGCTGGCCAGTCTGCGTTACTGGGTGACTGGTTGCAGGGTTGCTACACGGCGCAAAGCCTGGACGACGCCCTGGCCGCACGCGACAAGCTGCAGGCCGGCGAAGTGATTTATGTGCAAAGCGGCCATGCCGTGACGCACCACAGCGTGAGTTTTTACGCCCAGGATTCCGAACAGGCCGGCCTGCTTGCCCGCGCCCAGGAAATCGAAAACCTCGACAAGCAGCTCAAGGCCCAGGCCCTGATCAGCGAAGAGGCCCGTTCCGCGCTGATTCGCGCCGAAGCCGCTTACGCCGACGCCGCCCAGCGCCTTGCCACGGCACGCCGCGAAACCGCCGAAGGCCAGAGCCGCACCCATGAGCTGCAGGTCGAAGTGCTGCGCCTGACGCAACTGGCCGAGCAGACCCGGGCCCGCAGCGAGCAGATTCAGGCCGACATGGCCGAAATCGAAGCGCAGCTTGGCGAATTGCAGGAGCGCAAGGTCACGGCTGAAGGCCGTTTTGAAGAGCTTGATATGCAACTGGCCGACAGCCAGGAACGCCACGCGCAGCTGGATGACCGCGTGATCGAAACCGAGCGCAAGCTGGGCGAATCACGTGAGCAGCAGCGCACGCTGGAACGCCAGGCGCAGGAAGCCACGTTTGCGTTGCGC
>NZ_JBFUCA010000334.1:0-4756 GCF_056405475.1 Polaromonas sp. P1_G4 | reverse complement strand
AAGTCGGTTTCCGGGTTGTAGGGCAAGGTTTTGAAGATGCTTTTGTTCGTCGTCAGAAAAGACGCCGGCGACACCATGATGGTGTAGCCGTCAGGCGCCGCCTTGGCCACCACCGGCACACCAATCTGCCCCGAGCCGCCGGCCCGGTTGTCCACCACAAAGGGCTGACCCAGGTCAGTGGTCAGCTGCTGGCTGACCTGGCGCGCCACCATGTCAACACTGCCGCCAGCCGGCAGCGCGACGATGACCTTGACCGGGTGGCTGGGGTAGGGCTCTTGCGCGAACGAGGAGGCGGCGAGCGCCAGGCCGGACGCGGCGCAAAGCGCCAGGCAAGCGGTGCGGGTGAATGACATAGGTCGCTTTCAGAGTTGGAGGGTACCGGGCGTCGCCAGTTCGCATTCCGTAAAACTTGCTCCGCCGTGGCTCGTGGGGATGCAAGTTGTATGCCTGCAAGCAGGGTTAGAGCTGGAGCTGGTGGGCGAAGACCGTGTGGGCATTCGTCTGCAGGCTGACCAAGATGCTGGCCGAGCGCRGCATCAGCATTGAGAGCATTCATACCGACATCGTGCGCAGCGGCGTCTCAGGCAAACAGACTTTCAAGGTCGAGGCGCATTTGCTGGTGCCGGCTACTTGTCTGTGGAGGCGTTGCAGAAGGAGCTTGGTAGCTAGGCAGCGAGATGAGGCTAGATATTTGCAATGGCTGGTTAGTCTTTTGAACGCTGCATTTTCATCACGTTCCGGTGACACCAGTTTGCTTTAAAGTCTCGTGCAACTGTTGCACCTCCATACCTCAGTCATATCCCGAACTTCAGCTTCTCTGAGGTGCTAAGACAGCGGCAGTGAGGCATCCGCCACCGACCGCGAATAATCTTCTGACCTCGTTTCTAGCCGCGATGCAATGCGCGGAACTGTCCTCCAAAAAGGCATTGAGTTTGGCGTCCATCAGGGCTCCCACACGGGTGGTGAGTGGGTCGTTGGGTGTGCCGTTCGCTGTTCGATTACCGCCGCAATTGATTTGCGTGTCATCTTGGCCTCACCCGGAAACCGGCCGGTCAGCAACAAGCATGAGTAGGAGAATGCGACGCTTGCGACCCAGAAGAAGATTGCCACAGCCAGTACGGACCACATGAAGACTGCGTTCTGTGCGCCCTCGGCATACATTGACCAGCTAACGCTTATCACGATACCCACTTGCACGAGGTTACCCAGCCAGCCCCACACAGTACGCAGCGGTCCGCACAGGTCCGAGAATCTGTTCCGCAGTAGCTCACTGCTGTACCGCTGTGAGGAATACTGAAGCAGTCTCGGAATGAGACCCTCATCATTCTCCAAAGATGAAAGCGGAACGCCCAACGCTAGGGACGCATCCTGCAGGCGGCGCTTTTGAACTAGCCCCTGCTCCCATGTCCCAAGTACAAGGGCCAAGATGCCAAAGGCGAGAGTCACGCCGAGCGCTCCCACCACATGAATAAATGCCATCTCCAGGCCCTCCACTTTGACAGATTCTGAGGCTCAGCAATGAGGTTGTCTAGTGAGCTTCCCGAAACTCCGAACGGGAAATAGGATCAACGTCGAGGTGGTGAGTGACAGAGCCTCGCGTGTCAGATGCCGTACTTGACAGGGCTAGTTAAAGATCTAACCGTACTTTGCCTTCGATGTGGCGAGTTTCGTCTGAAAAAGCCTCAATCCATTATGCGAATTGAGTTCTCTTCGCCGTACTCCAGCTTGATAAGTTTTAAAACACCAAAATGGACCTAGGTCTCATGGCAAGAGTTTCGAAATTCTCCAGGCGAAACGTTTGCCCAATCCCGAAACGCCCGAATAAAACTCTTCTCATTCCGAAAGCCCGAAGCCTCTGCCACCTGCTTGATCGGTTYTGAGGTTCGCAGCAACAACTCCTTCGCTTTCTCAAACCGCACCTCATCCTTGAGCTGCTGCAGCGAAGCCCCTTCCTCCTGAAGCTGCCGGTGTAACGAGCGCGCAGACATATTCAGCGCCGCCGCCAAAGTYTCCGCGTTGTGCGAAGCCACCCCCGGGTTCGCCAAGGCCTGACGCACTTGCTCAACCAACAACCGGTCACGCCGGTACTGCAACACCGTCAACGGCAAAGCACGCTGCAGCATCTGCTGCAAGGCCTTTTCATCACGACGGAGAGGCAAGGCCAGGTAGCGTGCATCAAACCGGATCTCGGCCTGCGCGGCATTGAACTGCAGCGGCCCGGGGAACATCAGCCCATAGGCCTCTACATGCGGCGGCGCGGCAAACGGAAAGCGTGCGCCCTGCAGCGGAATGCGCGAATCCACATACCAGCAGGCCAGGCCGTGGATGTTGCGCAGCACGTGCACCAAAGCAAACTCACCGACCTTGCCAGGGGCTTTTTCTTCGACCGTGATGGCGGCGGTGTCGCCGGAGGTGGTGACGCGCAGGGTGATGTCGTCGGCAATCAGCGCGTGGTGGCGGCACCAGCGTTTAAGGGCGACGCCCAGGTTGGGTGAGCTGATGGAGGCGCGGGCCAGCATGCCGTAGCTGCCCCAAGGCAGTTTGCGGCTGAAGGCGCCCAGGCCTTCGTCGTCCAGCTCCTGCATGGCGGCGCCTGAGAGTTGCTCCATCTGGCGGGCGGTGATGTGGGCGTTGACTTGCTTGAGCTGGGTTGGCGTGATCTGTGCCAGTTTCAGGGCTTCTGTCGGGCTTTGGTTGTAGCGTTTGTAGGCAGAGGCAATGCTTCTGGCAAAGGCCATGGGGGTGGCTGCTTTGGGTGGGCTGGCGGGTTTGACGGGTGCTTTGCTGAGCATGGTGACAATTTTCCGCCAAGGTGGCAGGATTTGCAACCTCATTGGCTGTGCCTGTGGGGCGGGTTTTCGCTAAGCTGGCTGTTTAGCGTTAATCTGGCTAAGGTGGGGCTCACGCACCCGACGGCCTGGCGCAGGTCAGCCCCATTTCAGTCCCGTTTCAGCGCCTTTCACCCGTATTTCAGGAATTGCCATGCCCGCTCTGGAGACAAAACTCAACGTCCGCTCTGCCGACTTTCAGGCCAATGCCACCGCCATGCAGGCCCAGGTAGACGACCTGAACGCGCAAGTCGCCAAGGCCGCCCTGGGTGGCGGTGAGGCCACGCGGGCGCGGCACGTATCACGCGGCAAGTTGCTGCCGCGTGACCGCGTGCAGATGCTGCTGGACCCGGGCACGCCTTTCCTGGAGCTCGGCCCCCTGGCTGCCAAAGACATGTACCCCGACCGTGACGGCACCGACAGCGCACCCTGCGCCGGCGTCATCACCGGCATTGGCCGCGTCAATGGGGTGGACTGCATGATCGTGTGCAACGACGCCACGGTGAAGGGCGGCACCTACTACCCGATGACGGTGAAAAAACATTTGCGCGCGCAGGAAGTGGCGATGCAGAACAACCTCACCTGCATCTACCTGGTCGATTCGGGCGGCGCCAACCTGCCGAATCAAGACGATGTGTTTCCTGACCGCGACCACTTTGGCCGCATCTTCTTTAACCAGGCCAACATGAGCGCGCAGGGCATTGCGCAGATCGCCGTGGTCATGGGCAGCTGTACGGCCGGCGGCGCGTACGTGCCGGCCATGAGCGACGAGACCATCATCGTCAAGAACCAGGGCACCATCTTTTTGGGCGGCCCGCCGCTGGTGAAGGCGGCCATTGGTGAAATCGTCAGCGCTGAAGACCTGGGTGGTGGCGATGTACACACGCGCCTTTCGGGTGTGGCCGACCACCTGGCGCAGAACGACGCGCATGCGCTGGCCCTGGCCCGCCAGGCCGTAGGCAGCCTCAACAAGACCAAGCGCTTCGACCAGGCCCTGCGCACGCCGGTGCCGCCGCTGCACAGCCCGCAAGAGCTGCACGGCGTGATTCCGGTGGACCCGAAAAAACCGTATGACGTGCGCGAGGTGATTGCCCGCATCGTCGACGGCAGCGAATTTCATGAGTTCAAGGCGCGTTTTGGCCCCACACTGGTCTGCGGCTTTGCGCACATTGAAGGCATGCCCGTGGGCATCATCGCCAACAACGGCATCTTGTTCAGTGAATCGGCCCAAAAGGGCGCGCACTTTATCGAGCTGTGCTGCCAGCGCAAGGTGCCGCTGGTGTTTCTGCAGAACATCACCGGCTTCATGATCGGCCGCAAATACGAAGCCGAAGGCATTGCCCGCCACGGCGCCAAGATGGTGACGGCCGTGGCCACGGCCCAGGTGCCCAAGTTCACCGTGATCATTGGCGGCAGCTACGGCGCCGGCAACTACGGCATGTGCGGCCGGGCGTATTCACCACGCTTTTTGTGGATGTGGCCGAACGCGCGCATCTGCGTGATGGGCGGCGAGCAGGCCGCCGGCGTGCTCGCCACCGTGAAGCGCGACGCGATTGAAGCCAAGGGCGGCACCTGGAGCACCGAAGAAGAGGCCACCTTCAAGCAGCCGGTGCTCGACCAGTTTGGCCAGCAGTCGCACCCGTATTACTCCACCGCGCGTGGCTGGGACGACGGCGTGATTGACCCGGCGGATACGCGGCGTGTGTTGGCGCTGGGGCTTTCGGCCACGCTCAACCAGCCCATCCCCGATACGAAGTTTGGCGTCTTCCGGATGTAATCGGCGGCCGATAGGAACCATCAAGGGCGGTTGGGGCAAAAAAAACGTGCATTGTGATGTTGTTGCGCGTCATATCCAGTGATTCAATAGCCGGCAACCCAACTCAAAAAAAGCAAAATGCAGAAATATCACCCGTTATGGCTTGTGGCCC
>NZ_JBFUCA010000333.1:0-4758 GCF_056405475.1 Polaromonas sp. P1_G4 | reverse complement strand
GCCCAGGCTCAAGGCCATCGGGCGCCTGCACGTAGGAACCGACAACACCGACCTGGAGGCCTGCAAGGAGCGCGACATCAAGGTCGTGCATGCCAGCAGCGCCAACGTCCGCTCCAACGCAGAATATCTTTTGAGCAGCCTGTTGTTGCTGTACCGTCGCGGCCTTGTCTCGGCCTTGATGGGACGCCGCCATCCCACGACGCAAATGGGGCGCGAGCTTCATGGCAGCACCGTGGGCATTCTGGGCCTGGCCCYGACGGCGCACACGCTGGCCGGCATGCTGAGCGGGCTCGGCGTGCGGCTTGTTGGCTATGACCCGGCGGTTCATCACACCGCGCCCATTTGGGAGCGCCTGCGCATACAGCCTGTTTCGCTGTCCGAGCTGGTCAGCCAGTCTGATGCGGTGTCAGTGCAGATGCTGTACGCCACCCGGTTCCGGGGTTTCGTGAACGACAAACTGCTGGCGGGCTGCAAGCGCAGCCAGTTGTGGGTTGGCATCAGCCGCAGTGAATTGTTTGATGAAGGCGCATTGGCCGCTGCGCTGTGCGACGGCCGGATTGAGGCCTGCATCCTGGACGGCGCTGAAGCAAGTTTCCTGGGTGACACCTCACCGCTCAAAGGGTTGAAGAACCTGTTTGTTACGCCACGCCTGGGCTCCCACACACGCGAGGCACGCCTGCGCTCGAGCTGGTATGTAGCCCACCGTATGCATGAAGCTCTGGGCACGCAGCACAGCGGCATGGACCAGTTGACCAGCACTCCCATGGGCCTGGAGCCAGGCAGTGTCCCGCCGTCGCAGTGGTCTGAACCTGAATTCATGATCAGATAGATGTTGGCCCCCACGTTCGCTCACTTCGTGTAGCTCTCTGCCCCCCGAGGGGTGCTGCGCCTGCGGTCTGGCAAAGCCAGTCCCGCGGCCCCTGCTGGTGAAGAACCATCCATCTTTTACCGTTGCAGTTGACTGGTCTTGGCGTATACGCAGCTCGCGGGTCTTACGGGGGCTCGCTTCGCATCCCGATCAATAAAAAAAGCCCCGCAATGCGGGGCTTTTTACTGGTGGTGGTCTGGCGCTTATTTCAAACGTGTCAGTTGTTCGCGAATCTTGGCCAGGGCTGCCTGGTTATCGGCCAGGCGCTTGCGTTCCTGTTCCAGTACGGCCGGGGGCACCTTGTTGACGAAGGCTTCATTGGCGAGCTTGGTTTCGGACTTGGTGATTTCTCCTGCCAGKCGGGTTTCTTCCTTTTGCAGGCGAATCTTTTCTGCCGCCAGATCGACTTCCATGTAAAGGCACAGGCGCGCTTCGCCGACGATGGCCACAGGTGCAGACTGCGCTGCAGCGGCCCAACTGGCTTCGTCGTCGAACACCTTCACTTCGCTGAGTTTGGCCAGTGCCTTGAGCACCGGGGCGACGCCCTGCATAAAGGCGGTGTCACCCAGCACATAAAGCGGCATGCGGGTAGCCGGAGACACCTTCATCTCACCGCGCAGATTGCGGCAGGCATCCACGAGCGTCTTGAGTTTGATGACATGCGCTTCTGCTACCACGTCAATTTTCTCGGGCTGGCTTTGCGGGTAAGGCGCGACGCCGATGAATTTGCCTGTTTTGCCGGCGACGGGCGCCACGGTTTGCCACAGCTCTTCCGTGATGAACGGAATCACCGGATGCGCCAGCCGCAGGATGGCTTCGAGTGTGCGGATCAGCGTGCGGCGTGTGGCGCGCTTTTGCGCGTCGGTGCCGGTCTGTATCTGTACCTTGGCAATTTCGAGGTACCAGTCGCAGAATTCGTCCCAGACGAATTGGTAAATGCTTCCGGCGACGTTGTCGAGACGATAGTCGGCAAAGCCCTTGGCCACGTCGGCTTCCACGCGCTGCATAGTCGATGAAATCCAGCGGTCGGCCTGCGAGAAGCTCAGGTAGTTGTGGAACTCGCCGCCGGGTGCGCATTGCTCTTTGGTGTGGTCTTCCAGCCCGCAGTCCTGGCCTTCGCAGTTCATCAGCGTGAAGCGCGTTGCGTTCCAGAGCTTGTTGCAGAAATTGCGATACCCCTCGCAGCGCTTGCTGTCGAAGTTGATGCTGCGTCCCAGGCTCGCGAGCGAAGCGAACGTAAAGCGTAGCGCGTCGGCACCGTAGCCGGGGATGCCGGCCGGAAATTCTTTCTCGGTGTTCTTGCGAACCTGCGGCGCGGTCTCGGGCTTGCGCAGGCCTTGCGAGCGTTTTTCCAGCAAGGGCGCCAGTTCGATGCCGTCGATCAAATCGACCGGGTCCAGCACATTGCCTTCGGACTTGCTCATCTTCTTGCCCTGCGCGTCTTTCACCAGGCCGTGGATGTACACGTGTTTGAAGGGCACCTGGCCGGTGAAGTGCGTCGTCATCATGATCATCCGGGCGACCCAGAAGAAGATGATGTCGTAACCGGTGACCAGCACGCTTGATGGCAAGAAGAGGTCGAGCTCTTTCGTCTTTTCGGGCCAGCCGAGTGACGAGAAGGGCACCAGYGCCGACGAGTACCAGGTGTCGAGTACATCTTCATCGCGCGTGAGTTTTTTACCGGGCGCCTGGGCCTGTGCTGCTGCTTCGTTTTCAGCGACATAGACCTTGCCGTCTTCGTCATACCAGGCCGGGATCTGGTGGCCCCACCAGAGCTGGCGCGAAATGCACCAGTCCTGGATGTTGTTCATCCACTGGTTGTAGGTGTTGACCCATTGCTCGGGCACGAACTTCACGTCGCCGCTGGCCACCGCATCGCGCGCCTTTTGCGAAATGGATTTTCCGGTCGGATCCTGATCGCTCACCTTGCTGAGCGCCACAAACCACTGGTCGGTCAGCATGGGCTCGACCACCGCGCCGGTACGCGCGCACACCGGCACCATGTTTTTGTGCGGCACGGCTTTTTCGAGGAAGCCTTGGGCTTCCAGGTCTTTCAGCACGGCCTTGCGGCAGTCATAACGGTCCAGGCCCTGGTATTGCGCCGGGCCGTTCTCGTTGATCTTCGCGTCCAAGGTGAAGATGGTGATCAGCGGCAGGTTGTGGCGCAGGGCGACCTGGTAGTCGTTGAAGTCGTGCGCGCCGGTGATCTTCACCACGCCGCTACCGAATTCGGGGTCGACATAGTCATCGGTGATCACCGGAATTTTCCGGTCACACAGCGGCAGGTCGACCATCTTGCCGACCAGGTGCTTGTAGCGCTCGTCGTCCGGGTGCACMGCCAGCGCACCGTCGGCCAGCATGGTTTCGGGCCGTGTGGTGGCAATGTGCATGCCGCGCAGCGCCGAGCCGTCAGCGRCTTTCTGCGGGCCGTCGCTGAAGGGGTACTCGATGTGCCACATGAAGCTGTCGCGCTCTTCGTTCTCGACTTCCAGGTCGGACACGGCGGACTTGAGGATCGGGTCCCAGTTCACCAGGCGCTTGCCGCGATAAATCAGGCCCTGCTTGTAAAGCTGCACAAAGGTCGAGGTGACGACCGTCGACATCTTCGGGTCCATGGTGAAGTACTCGTGCTTCCAGGCCACAGAGTCGCCCATGCGGCGCATCTGGCGCGTGATGGTGGTGCCGGACTCTTCCTTCCATTCCCACACCTTGGCGACGAAATTTTTGCGGCCCAGGTCGTGGCGGCTTTCACCCTCGCCCTGAAGCTTGCGCTCCACCACGATCTGCGTGGCGATGCCGGCATGGTCGGTGCCGGGCACCCACAGCGTGTTGTGGCCGCGCATGCGGTGGTAACGCGTGAGCGAATCCATGATGGTCTGGTTGAAGGCATGGCCCATGTGCAGCGTGCCTGTCACATTGGGCGGCGGCAGCTGGATGGAAAACGAAGGCTTGGCCGCGTCCAGCGTGGGTTCGTACTGGCCGCTTTGCTCCCATTCGGGCCCCCAGCGGCTTTCAATGGCGGCCGGCTCGAAGGACTTGGCCAGGCCGTCCAGCCCCGGCGTGGAGACTTTCACGGCCTCGGGGGCTGTGTTGGCGGTATCGGCAAGGGCAGGGGCGGCAGCGTTGGTCATGGGGCAATGAAAAACGGCATCGAAGGGATGCCGCCTTGGGTTGGGTGAAACTCCRCTGATTTTATTCGACTGGGGCTGGCCGTTGCGGCTAGCCGGCCGTTGGCCCTGTAGTGCTCAGGCGTGGCGGGCCGCGGCCACGCAAGCCTGCAGTACTGCGGTGTCGCCCAGCTGGTTGGCCATCAGCAGGATCAGCCGGGCGTTGAGCAGCTCGGATTCCTCCCTGGAGAGGCCCTGGTGGGCGTCCAGCAGGTATTCGTAAAACGCATCGGCGTCCTGAAAATGCAGGCGGGTGATCAGGGGGCTGTCTGGCTTCATGATGGATCCCTTGTTTCGTGGCGGGCGCCCGCACCCATGGCGCTTGCGACGGCGTGAACCACCGAGGCATCCGTACTTTCGCCCGTTGCGGCGACGTGTCCGTCGGGCCGCAGCAGCGCCCAGGCATGGCCAAAAACATGGCAGGTCGCCTGCAGATGGCCTTCGCGGTCGATCACGTGCTCCCTTGCGGCGGCTTTCTCGCCGGGCCCGAGCACTTGCACGCAGCGCACGTCCGCTTCCCTGGAAAGCGCCGCCAGCCGCGCCAGCCCGGCGCCGGATACATCGCAAAACACCAGCAGCAGCAGGCGCCCATGAGCCCACGTCAACAAGTCCAGCAGCTCGCCTGAGCTGCCATCGGCCCAGGAGAAGCCCGCGTTCTGCGTGGCCCGCCCGCCCGCAGGCCCGCAGACGCCGGACCGCGTGTAGTGGTTGGGCGTCGACATG
>NZ_JBFUCA010000332.1:0-4775 GCF_056405475.1 Polaromonas sp. P1_G4 | reverse complement strand
GTTTCTATTCATGCTGTCCCTCCATTGCCTAGCATCAGGCGGCGCGAACCGGGAAGCCTGCCGCTTCCTCCATCCGAAGAAATGCTTGCCAACACAGGCAGGCCCAATATCTGCACAAGGTCTTCGGCAGAGCGCACGCGGCGGTTGGCCAGTTCCAGCAGCAATCCGCATGCAATGCCGAGCAACGTCCCGCCAAAAGCAGCGACCAGCAGATTCACCAGCAGTTTCGGGCTCGAAGGGTTGACAGGAGGCGTTGCCATGTTCAGCCGCACAACATTGGTCTGGTTGCTCAGGCTCTGAAGGCGTGTCTGCGATGCACTCTGGCTGACAGCCTCAAAAGCGCGCTGGGCCGACTCGACATCGCGGCGATATACATTGAGCTCGTCCCGCTGCTTGTTCAGTTCGAGGACACGCGCTTTCTGTGCACCCACCGCGGCCTGCAGTTCACGCTCCCGGTCTYTGCCCACGCGGTAGGTTGTTTCGATGGATGCTGTGATGCGCGCAGTTTCGGTTGCCAGCCGGCTTTTCACAGCGGCCAGTTCGGATTCAGCGCGTTGCCGCTCAGGGTGATTAGCCCCGAGGCGCACACTGATTTCCTGTACCTTGGCCTCCAGCCGCGAAAGATCGGCCTTCAGGCCATTGATCAGGGGACTCTGCATGACTTCAGCGACGGTATCTCCGCGGGAGCTGCGTTTGCTCTGGCTGTCGGTAGTCTCGCCCTGCACAGTCGTGAGCTGGGAAGAAATTTCCCCCAGCTTCGCAGTCTCGTAGTCCACACGCTCGTCACTGCTGACAATACCGGCCTTCTGCTGGTACTCCGACAGGCGCGCCTGAGCCTCCTCAAGTTTCGCGCGAGATGCCTTGGTCTGATCATCAAACCATTCGGCGTAGATCTTGGCAGGTTCCGTCTTTAGCGACAGATTGGTATCGAGATAGGCCTGGGCAAAAGTATTGGCCGTAGTGGCGGCGACATCCGGATCGCTGCCCTTGTAGGTGATGTTGATCACGTTGCTTTCGCGCGCGGGCCGTACATCCAGTCCCTTCTGCAGGGACTCRGCCAGCCAGCTCTCCAGCGACCCGCGTCCATCGGTGGCCTCAAGCCAACGGGCTTTGGTGCGCGGATCTTCATCCAGCTTGAGCATTTTCACCACGCGCTGGGCCACACGGTCACCGCCGATGATGTCCACCTGTGTCGCCATGTAGCTGGGTGCGACCAGGCCGGGCAAGGCCGCGCCGCCGGCAACCGGATCAGGTGAACGCACGTCAACCAGTACGGCGGCCTGGGCGGTGTACTTGCGGGGAAGCGCGAGGCTGACGGCCAGCGCGGCCAATATGGCCACCAGCATGACGAGCACAACAACCCGATAACGGGCCCGCAGGATCAGCAGGAATTGATGGAGTGTCATGATTTAAAAGAGGCTTTCACGAACATAGATCACATCCTCGGCGCGAACGGGGTCGGTGAGYCGGGGGGTTGTTTCCACGACCTTCCCCGCCGCGTCGCGGCGATGCAGGCGCAGCCGGTTTTCACTGCCGCGCACCGTGGGTCCGCCGCCCTGGGCAAGCGCCTGCATCACGGTCATGCCCCGCTCGATGCGGTACGGTCCGGGGCGCTGTGCCTCGCCGTAGATATAAAACATCGGCGCCTTGTTGACATACAGCGTGTCTCCGCCCGCCAGCACAATGTCTTCATCTGATTTCTCGTTCAGAAAGAGTGCCGGAATATCAATCACTTTCCGAAACGGCTTACCCTCACGCTGGCCGGTCAGGATCAGTACATCGTCACCCGTAGGGGTCACACCGCCGGCAGCAGCCAGCATGTCGCTGACACGGGTGTTGAATGTTTCCAGGGGGAAACGGCCCGGGCGGCTTACCTGCCCCAGCACGGCGACCTGATTGCCCCGTACCTGCCGCAGGACGATGTTGACCTGCGGTACCTTAACGAAACCGCCGGTGCGCAAGGCATCTGCAATTTTCTTCTCGGCCTCTCCAATCGTCAGGCCACCCAGCTGAACGCTGCCAATCAGGGGATAGCTGATCACGCCGCTTTCAGATACCCGTGCGTCGACCGAGAGATCCGGACTCTGGTACACCTGCACGCCAATGGAATCGCCGGCGCCCAGGCGATAGTCCTGGTTGGTCGGCACAGCCGCAGCACCGGCAGCAGCCGGTGCAACGGGCGCAACCGGAGCTGTCACTGCAGCAGACTGACTTGATGCGGCCGGCTGGGCGCACGCGGGAACCGTCATCGCCAGAAGCAAGGCCAATAAGACCGGAGGAAAGTTACGAATCATGAATTTCATCTTGTTGTCGCCTTTTCGGAAAGCAAAATGTCTGTAAAGGACGCCGCAGGCTGGGGCCACGCCGGCGCCTGAAAGCGGGGTTGGTTGAAGGATTCCATCAAAAGCTCGCTTGTGCTGAAAGACCAAAGGCATTGCTGGTGTAGTCAAAACCCGGCTCAGTGGATTTGCGCCTGTCGCGCTGCACTGAAGCTATCAATTTGAGGGCACGCAGCGCCTGCCACTCAAGTGCCAGGGAAACCAGATTGCTGGTGTCGTGGCGGTCCGTTGCGGCAAAGCCCGGCAAAGGCCCCCGGAAGTCGCGTGCGCCGTGGTCATAGCGCAGGTGAACGGCCGTCTTCTCGCTGGGCTTCCAGGTCGGCGCGATAAAGAAGCGATAGCCTTCGTAATAGCTGGCTGTAGAAGTCTGATAGCTGCCCAGTTCCCGCACCAGGCCTCCGGCAAGGCTTGTCTTTGCCGTGATGTTCCAGGTCGCATCAAGCTGGCCGGTAAAACCCGAAAAATCCCGCGCAGCCAATCCATCGTGCTCGCGGTCGAGGTGGGACAAGCGCGCCCGCAGGGTGGTTTTTCCGGTTGGCGCCCAGTCCAGCCGAACCTCATGCTCAGTATCCGTAAAGCTCCCCGCAAACGTTGGCGACGGCACCCGGCCCGGATAGTCACCGTTGCCCCGCTTATAGCGATAAGCCATGGAAGTGTTCGAGGGGAAGACATAGCGTACGCCGCCCTCGGCTCCCCGAATTCGTGAGTCGCCTTCAAAGGTGAAGGGCTGGCTGCTGGTGCTGGTGCGTTCGAAAAGTCCGCCAACCAGCCGCCACGCACCATCGAGCTCGTATTCCGCATCAAACACGGTCGAGCGGTTGGTCCGGCGATTGAGTTGACCTGAGTTCTGGACGTCGGCCGTGTTGTCGACAAATTCCCGCCGGTCGGAGGTCAGGTTGCCATGCAAGGCCGGCGTAAAACTCCAGCGCCAGGCGGCGGCGTAATTCACCGCGGTGAAATCAAGATTGGAAAAGCGGCTGTAATGATGGTCTTCGACCCCAGCGTCGAGCTCAAATCTCTGAAGCCCGAAAGGCTTGTTTATCTTAAAACCTGCTGTCGTCACCGAAACTGTGTCCGCGCGGTCCGTGGTTCCTATCAATGCCTGGGCATTCGCTGTATCGGACAACCGGAAGACATTGCTGTCGTGCGTGACGGATTGCCCGGCCTTGAACTGAAGGGTGTCAAGCTCATCGGCATGCACCGCCAACGGAAACAGGCTCAGCAACAAGAGCGGAATGGGAAGGAGGTCGCGGTGAGGCATCAGCTGTCCTTTTTTTGCTTTTAGTAAGCCGCACTGTCCTTGAAGACCAGGCRGATCGTTTTCAGAATGATGAAAAAATCGAGCTGCAGCGACCAGTTGCGCAGGTAATCCAGGTCGCAATCGATACGCGACTGCATCTTGTCGAGCGTGTCGGTTTCGCCGCGCTGCCCATTCACCTGAGCCCAGCCGGTAATGCCGGGCCTGACCTTGTGGCGAACCATGTAGCCCTTGATGAGAGAGCGATACATCTCGTTGTGTGCCACGGCGTGCGGTCGCGGGCCGACGATGCTCATGCGCCCTTGCAATACGTTGATGAATTGCGGTAATTCGTCGAGCGAGGTTTTGCGCAGAAAAGCGCCCAGGCGGGTGATCCGCATGTCATTCTTGCGAGCCTGTTGAATCGTGCCACCGTCCTCGGTAACAGCCATGGACCGGAACTTGTAGACCAGAATCTGCTCACCGTCCAAGCCATAGCGCCGCTGCTTGAAAATGACAGGCCCCGGAGAGTCAAGCTTGACCATGATCCCGATCACCAGCATGACCGGAAAAA
The DNA here is from genome assembly GCF_056405475.1 of Polaromonas sp. P1_G4. Classification (NCBI taxonomy): domain Bacteria; kingdom Pseudomonadati; phylum Pseudomonadota; class Betaproteobacteria; order Burkholderiales; family Comamonadaceae; genus Polaromonas; species Polaromonas sp. P1_G4. The sequence continues at coordinate 625 of NZ_JBFUCA010000332.1, read as the reverse complement.
TCAGCAACAGGATCAGCAGTGACAGCGCGATGTCGCTGGCCCGCTTCAGTACGCCGCTGACACCCCGGAACGGCGTATCGCAGACAGATATCACCGTGACCCCGCAGACCGAATCGCTGCGGCCCTGTATCAGGTCGGTAATGAACATGTCGGGGACAAAATAAATCGACGCTGTGGTGTCCTTCAGGCCATCAAGCACCTGCAGGATGCGCGGCCGCGATGCCATGGGCAAGGACAGATAAATAAACTGGATACGGTGCTGCTTGACGTAAGCCGGAAGGTCGTCAATTTTTCCCACCAGTTGGTAGTCATCCTGTGACTCCCTGCGGTCTTCCCCGCGGTCGTCGAAAAAACCCTTCAAATCAATGCCCGAATACGCCGAACCTGTGATGTGCCGGGCCAGAGAAACGCCCTGCTCGTTCATACCGACGATGACAGCACCCCGAACCGCCCCCTGCAATTTCAGCAACTGCGGAGCGGCAGCACGCAGAGCCACATGCGCACCCGCCTGGGCAACCGGCGCGACCCATAGCCAGTTAACCAGTACCGTCATGGAAAATTTATAGAAATATTCGGTGGCAAAACCCGTCAGCAGCAACAAGCCGGCAATCCATATCCAGTGAAA
>NZ_JBFUCA010000331.1:0-4775 GCF_056405475.1 Polaromonas sp. P1_G4 | reverse complement strand
GCGTTGGGCTGTCTGACAGGTCAGACCCCGAAATGACGTATCCCAGGTTGTGCAGCACCTCTGCAATGCCAGACATGCCGGCGCCGCCCAGACCGATGAAGTGAATGTTTTTGATGGCGTGTTTCATGTCGCCAGCTCCTCACAAGCGGCCACCACACGGGCCGTGGCTTCAGTTTTTTGCATGGTTTTGGCCTGTAAGGCTTTCTGGACAAGCGCAAGCCGCTCTGTTTTTTGTAGCATTTCTGCCAGCATTCCGGCGCTGAGGTCGCGCTGCTGGATCAGCCATCCGCCTCCCTGGTCGACCAGGAACTTCGCGTTGACTGTCTGGTGGTCGTCGACCGCAGCGGGAAAAGGCACGAACACTGCCGCAGCGCCCACCGCAGCGATTTCCGTGACCGTACTGGCGCCAGCGCGGCAAATGATCAGGTCGGCATCGGCGAAGGCCTTCGCGGTGTCTTCAATGAAAGGCGTGAGCTCGGCCGATACGCCAGCCGCCGCATAGTTGGCGCGCAATTCTTCAATCTGCAGCGCGCCGCTTTGGTGGAGGACCTGTGGTCGTTCTGCTTCAGGGATCAGTGCGAGGGCTTTGGGTACCAGCTCGTTCAACCCCCGGGCGCCCAGGCTCCCGCCGATCACCAGCAGTTTCAGGGGAMCGCTGCGTCCGGCAAAACGCTCTTGCGGGTCGGGCTGCCGGGTAAATGCTGGCCGCAGTGGGTTGCCCACCCATTCGGCTTTGGGCAACACACCCGGAAATGCGGTGAAGACGCGGTCAGCCACACTCGCCAGCACCTTGTTGACCATACCCGCCACCGAATTCTGCTCGTGCAGAACCAGGGGCTTACCCAACAGCACACTCATCATCCCGGCCGGAAAACTGATGTAGCCGCCCAGGCCGACCACCACATCGGGCTTGACGCGGCGTACCACCTGGATGCTTTGCCAAAACGCCTTGAGCAGGCGCAGGGGCAGGAATGCCAGCGTGACCGGCCCTTTGCCCCGCACACCGGAAAAATCAATCGATTCGAAAGGGAAGCCGCGGGGCGGCACCAGCTGGCTTTCCATGCTGGGGCGAACTGCGCTGCCACGCCCGCCCAGCCAGTGCACCCGCCAGCCGCGCTCCCGCAGGGCCTCAGCCACGGCCAGGCCCGGGAAAATGTGCCCGCCCGTTCCTCCGGCCATCACCAAAGCACAGTGTTGCTTGCTCATGCGCGGCCTCCTCTCATGAGCAGGCGATTCTCATAGTCAATCCTCAGCACCACGGCCAAAGAAATCAGGTTCATCAGAATCGCCGAACCACCGTAACTCATCAACGGCAGCGTGAGGCCCTTGGTCGGCAGCGCACCGAGGTTCACGCCAATGTTGATGAAGGTCTGGAAACCTATCCAGATGCCAACGCCTTGCGCCACCAGACCGGCAAACAGGCGGTCCAGGGCAATCGACTGGCGACCGATGTGCATGATGCGGCGGGTCATCCACATGAACATGCCGATCACAGCCAGCACACCCAACAGGCCAAACTCTTCGCCAATCACGGCCATCAGGAAGTCGGTGTGCGCTTCGGGCAGCCAATGCAGCTTCTCAATGCTGCCGCCCAGACCCACACCGAAAATCTCGCCGCGGCCGAAGGCAATCAGGGAGTGGGAGAGCTGGTAGCCCTTGCCCATGGAGTATTTATCGCTCCACGGGTCGAGGTAGGCAAAGATACGCTCACGCCGCCATTCGCTGAGCATCACCATCAGGCTGAAGGCAACCACCACCACAGCCGCGATGACAAAGAACATGCGGGCATTGACACCGCCCAGGAAGAGAATACCCATCGCAATGACCGAGATCACCATGAACGCGCCCATGTCGGGTTCGGCCAGCAATAGCAATCCGACAATTGCTATGGCCACAGCCATGGGCATCACCGCGCGGAAGAAGCGCTCTTTCACTTCCATCTTGCGGACCATGTAATCGGCCGCATAGAGAAGCACCGCGAATTTCGCGAGCTCTGAAGGCTGAAAGTTCATGATGCCCAGCGAAATCCAGCGGCGGGCGCCGTTCACGCCTTTTCCGATAAACGGCACCAGGACCAGTATCAGCAGCAACAGGGAGAGGACAAACAGCCAGGGCGCCAGTTTTTCCCATGTGGCCAGCGGCACCTGGAATGCCAGGACGGCGACGATGAGAGCGACCACCAGCGACAACACATGGCGCAGCAGGAAATGGGTATGCGCATAGCGCGCGAATTTGGGGTTGTCGGGCATGGCCACGGAAGCTGAATACACCATCACAAGGCCCCACATCAGCAAGGCCACGGTGACCCACAGCAGCGCCTGGTCAAAACCGGCCATGCGAACAGGAGGTGCGGCCAGCGTCTGTGGCCGGCTGTGTCCGCCAAGCCGCACGGGAAGGACTTCCGACGCGGCCTTGCCGACACCGGAGAACCAGCCGAAAAAGCGCACGACAGCCGTCACAGCACATGCCCCTGTTCTTGCGCCAGCGCCTGCACGGCGTCGCAAAAGACCTTGGCCCGGTGCTCGTAGTTGTCGAACATGTCGAAGCTTGCACAGGCCGGCGACATCAGGACGGCTTCACCGGTCTGTGCCTGCTGCGCGGCCAGGGTGACCGCTTCCTCCATGGATGCGGCGTCGAACACTGGAATATTGCGGGGCAAGACCTCCTTGATGAGAGGCGCATCGCGCCCTATCAGCACCACGGCCCGGACGTGGCGTTGCACCGGGTCGGCCAACGGTGAGAAGTCCTGCCCCTTGCCTTCGCCGCCCAGAATGAGCACCAGCTTGCGCTCCAGTCCCAACCCTGTCAGAGCCGCCACGGTGGCGCCCACGTTGGTGCCCTTGCTGTCGTCGAAGTATTCAACGTCATTAACGACAGCCACCGACTCCACGCGATGGGGCTCACCGCGGTATTCGCGCAGGCCGTGCAGCATGGGGGCGAGGTTGCAGCCCGCAGCCACAGCCAGGCCCAGCGCGGCCAGGGCGTTGGTGGCGTTATGCCGCCCGCGTATGCGAAGGGCTTCGATAGGCATCAGGCGCTGCACGTGCAGCTCTACCTCTTCGTCCTTGCGGCGCTTGATGGTTTCGTCGGCCTCGGCCGCGCGCACCAACCAGGTCATGCCATTGACGGTTTCGATGCCGTAGTCGCCGGGGCGCTGCGGCTCGCCGGCGCCGAAGGTCGCATGGGGGCGCACCTGGGGCGGCTTCAGGCGCACCTTGACGGGCGGCGGCAGCATGGCCATCACGCGAGCGTCATCGCGATTGAGCAGCATGAAGGTGCTGGCACCGAAGACCCTGGCTTTCGCCGCGACGTAGGCGTCCATGTCGCCGTGCCAGTCCAGATGGTCCTGCGTGATGTTGAGCACCACGGCGGCCGTTGGCTCAAAGCCGTGCACATCGGCGAGCTGGAAACTGGACAGCTCCAGCACCCAGACTTGCGGCAGGGTTTGCGCATCCATATGGGCCGACAGCGTGTCGAGCAGCGTCGGGCCGATGTTGCCTGCCACGGCCACCGTTTTCCCGGCGCGCTGCACCAGTTGGCCCAACAGCGAGGTCACCGTGGTTTTGCCGTTGGTTCCCGTGATGGCCAACACTTCGGGCCGGTAGCCGGTGGGCTTTTCCGGCGGCACAAGACCCAGTAATTCAGGGGTTGCAACCCTTTCGCTCGCTTCTTCAAGGGCGACTGACCCGCCCTCTGGTGTGCTGTCTGCCGCATCTGGCAGAACCTCTGTGTCGTCGGAGGCACCGGCTGGCACAGAGGTTTCGCCCGCGAGCGAATCAGCTACAGCCATCGCATCGGGCACGTCCGTTCCATCTGATGATTCGGATGACAGCGACTCAGGCACCGGCTCCGGGAGTGCGGGAGGTGCCTCAGTTTCAGGCTCGTCTTCCACCGCCTCTGCGGCAGGGACATCGCGGAGATCRGCAAGAGCCAGGGAGAACAGATCAAGCTCACCCCCAACCGGCAAACCGATCTCGCGCGCAGCCTCCACCACAGGGGCGATCACTGCAGGCGCCAGCCCCGGCGAACGGTAGACAGCACGCACGGCAGTACCTTGCACCAGCGCTGGCGTAAAAGCACCGCCGATGAACGTGACGCCCGGCAATTCCTGTCGCAACGTTGCGAGCAAGGAAGGCGCCTCGCGCGTATCGGCGACCGTGACCGAAGCGCCATGGCGCACGCACCAGCGCGCCATGGCGAGGCCGGACGCGCCCAGGCCCAGAATCAACACGGTTTGGTCTTGCAAATGCCGCATGCCTGTTACCTGAGCTTCAAGGTGGAAAGACCGATGAGGCACAACAGCATGGTGATGATCCAGAAACGGACAACCACTTGGGTTTCTTTCCAGCCGCTTTTCTCGAAGTGATGGTGCAGCGGCGCCATCTTGAGGATGCGGCGGCCTTCACCGTAGCGCTTCTTCGTGTACTTGAACCAGGTCACCTGCATCATCACGGAGAGCGCCTCGACAACGAAGATGCCGCCCATGATGGCCAGCACGATTTCCTGGCGCACGATGACCGCGATGGTGCCCAGCGCGGCGCCCAGCGCCAGCGCGCCCACGTCGCCCATGAAGACCTGAGCCGGGTGCGTGTTGAACCACAGAAAGGCCAGGCCGGCGCCGGCCATGGCCGAGCAGAAAATCAGCAGCTCACCCGAGCCGGGGATGTGCGGGAAGAACAGGTATTTGGAGTAGACCGAGCTGCCGGTGACGTAGGCAAACACACCGAGCGCCGAGCCCACCATGACGACCGGCATGATGGCAAGGCCGTCCAGCC
>NZ_JBFUCA010000330.1:0-4791 GCF_056405475.1 Polaromonas sp. P1_G4 | reverse complement strand
GTTGTCACCTTTGCCATCGACGGCGCCAACGGCGGGCTGAAGAAACTCGGCGAGGCCTCATTGGCCGACAGCATGGCCAACATTGACCTGGACGCCTCTGGCCGCTGGCTCTTTGCCGCCTCCTATGGCGGCAACAAGATCACGGTGAACAGCGTGGGTGCCGACGGCCTTGTCGGGCCCGTCCAGCAGATCGTTCCGACTTCGCCCAACGCCCACGCCATTCACCAGGACCCTGCGGGCCGTTATGTATTTGCCACCAGCCTGGGCGGCGACAACCTGTCGAGCTGGCGCTTCGACCCCAAGACCGGCCAGCTGAGCGCCAACGATCCGGCGCTGGTGAATGTGTCGCCGGCCAAAACCGGCCCGCGGCACTTCCTGTGGAACAAGGCCCAGACGCATGTCTACCTGCTTAACGAACTGGACGGCGGTGTGGATGTGTTTGCATACGACGCTGGCAAGGGCGCCATGCGCCATCTGCAGCGAAGCACTGTCATGCCGGCTGGTTTTACGGGCAAGCCATGGGCGGCAGACCTCCAGCTGTCCGCCGACGGACGGTATCTGTATGGATCGGAGCGTACTTCCAGCACGTTGACCACATTCAAAATAGASCCTGCCACCGGCCTGCTGCAAACAGCCGGCACAACGCCCACTGAGAAAACGCCCCGCGRCTTTGCGGTGGACTCGAGCGGCAAGTTCCTTATCTCTACCGGCCAGGACTCCCATGCCGTGTCGCTGCATCCGATCGATGCGGCCACGGGTGTGCCTGCCGCCGGGGTGAGCCAGCCCGCGGGCAAGAACCCGAACTGGGTGGAAATCGTCGACTTCTGATGGAACGCACCAACGTCAACCCTCTTTTTATCCGCATGCACGGTGCGGACAACGTCGCCATTGTTGCCAACGATGGTGGCCTGCCAGCGGGCGCAGTGTTTGCCGATGGGTTGACGCTGATCGAGCGGGTTCCGCAGGGCCACAAGGTGGCGCTGGTCGACTTGCCCAAGGGCGCGGCGGTGCTGCGTTACAACGTGCCCATCGGTTACGCATTGAAAGATATTCCCGCCGGCAGCTGGGTGCATGAACGCCTGCTGGAGATGCCCGACGCGCGCACGCTGGACGCGCTTCCCATCGCCACCGTGCGGCCGGCCCCTCAGCCCGCGCTGGAGGGTTACACCTTTGAGGGCTACCGCAACCCGGACGGATCGGTCGGCAGCCGCAACATCCTGGCCATCACCACCACCGTGCAGTGCGTGGCCGGCGTGGTGGACTTCGCCGTCAAGCGCATCAAGGCAGAGTTGTTGCCCCGCTTTCCCCATGTCGATGATGTGGTGGGGCTGGAGCACACCTACGGCTGCGGCGTGGCCATCGATGYGCCGGACGCCATCATCCCGATCCGCACGCTGCGCAACATCAGCCTGAACCCCAACTTCGGCGGTGAAGTCATGGTGGTCAGCCTGGGCTGCGAGAAGCTGCAGCCTGAACGTTTGCTGCCGCCGGGCACCATCCAGATCGTCGATGAACGCAACGTGGCCGATGTGGGCACGAATGCGGAAGCCGCGCTGGATGTGGTGTGCCTGCAGTCCGAGAACCATGTCGGCTTCATGTCCATGATTGATTCGGTCATGGACATGGCACTGCAACATCTCGAACGCCTGAATGCGCGACGCCGCGAAACGGTGCCCGCCAGCGAGCTGGTGGTGGGCGTGCAATGCGGTGGCAGCGATGCGTTCTCTGGTGTCACGGCCAACCCTGCGGTGGGCTTTGCCACCGATCTGCTGGTGCGTGCCGGCGCCACGGTGATGTTTTCCGAGACCACTGAAGTGCGCGACGGTATTGACCAGCTGACATCGAGGGCCAGCAGCCCTGAAGTGGCCGCCGCGATGATCCGCGAGATGGCCTGGTATGACGCGTACCTGAAAAAAGGGCAGGTTGACCGCAGCGCCAACACCACGCCGGGCAACAAAAAAGGCGGCCTTTCCAACATTGTGGAAAAGGCCATGGGCTCCATCGTCAAGTCAGGCTCCGCGCCCATCAGCGGTGTACTGGCACCCGGCGAGAAGGTGAAACAAAAAGGCCTGATCTACGCCGCCACGCCCGCCAGCGACTTCATCTGCGGCACGCTGCAGCTGGCCGCGGGCATCAACATCCATGTGTTTACCACCGGCCGCGGCACGCCCTACGGCCTGGCGGAAGTGCCGGTCATCAAGGTGGCCACGCGAAGCGACCTCGCCCGGCGCTGGCACGACCTGATGGACATCAATGCCGGGCGTATTGCCGACGGCGATGCCACCATTGAAGACGTCGGCTGGGAGCTGTTCCAGTTCATGCTGGACGTTGCCAGCGGCCGAAAGAAAACCTGGGCCGAACACTGGAAGCTGCACAACGCGCTGGTGTTGTTCAACCCGGCGCCCATTACCTGATGGACTGATGCATTGACGTATAGATTCAAAGATTCACTGCCTACCTGATCAACAGAGATCATCGATAAAAAGAGAGTTAACTCATGACACAAGCAACCCCTTATCAAAGTTTTCCCAACAGCTTCAAGCGCGACCTGCTGGCCGGCAAAAAACTGATCGGCTGCTGGTCCTCGCTGTCCAACGCCATCACCACCGAGGTGCTGGGCGTGGCCGGTTTCGACTGGATCCTGCTTGACGGTGAACATTCGCCCAACGACATGGCCACCTACATCCCGCAACTGATGGCGCTGAAAGACAGCCGCAGCGCACCGGTGGTGCGCCCGACCTCAAACAACTCGGTAGAGCTCAAGCGCCTGCTCGATGCCGGCTTCTACAACTTCCTGATCCCCTTTGTCGAAACCGCCGAGCAGGCCACCAGCGCCGTCGCCGCCACCCGTTACCCGCCGCAAGGCATTCGCGGCGTGTCGGTGTCCCAGCGCAGCAACAAGTACGGCACGGTGCCGGACTACCTCAAGTCCATCAACGACCACATCTGCGTGATGGTGCAGATCGAAAGCATCGCCGGCACGGCGGCAGCGAACGAGATTGCCGCCATCGACGGTGTCGACTGCATGTTTGTCGGCCCGTCCGACCTGGCCGCCGGCCTGGGCCACCTCGGTAATGCCGGGCACCCGGAGGTGCAGGCCGCCATGGTGAAAATTTTTGCCGCCGCCAAGGCGCACGGCAAACCGGTCGGCATCCTGGCGCCGGTGGAGGCCGACGCGCGCCGCTACATGGAGATGGGCGCGACTTTTGTCGGCGTCGGCAGCGACCTCGGCGTTTTCCGTGGCGCCACACAGGCCCTGCGCGACAAATACCTCGCCTGATTTTTCTGTCATCCCGGACCTGGTCCGGGATGCGCCTTGTGGACCGCGCGTCCGGGGCCATTGCTATTTTTTACAAACAAGGAGCATTTTTATGAGCAAGCTTGGATTTATCGGCTTGGGCATCATGGGCGCGCCGATGGCTGCGCACCTGATTGCGGCAGGACACGAGGTTTTCATGAACACGCGGAGCAAAGTGCCTGCGGCTCTCTTGACCGGCAAGGGCAAGGCCTGCGACTCCATCGCCGACGTAGTAAAGCAGGCGGACATCATTTTCCTGATGTTGCCCGATACGCCCGACGTGGAGAACGTGCTGTTTGGCGAGGGCGGAGTGGCCTCGGTGCTGACCAAGGGCAAGACAGTGGTCGACATGAGCTCGATCTCGCCGATGGACACCAAAGAGTTCGCCAAGAAAATTGACGCCCTCGGTTGCGACTATCTGGACGCCCCGGTGTCGGGCGGTGAAGTCGGCGCCAAAGCTGCGAGCCTGACCATCATGGTGGGCGGCCCGCAGGCGGCGTTTGACCTCGTCAAGCCGTTGTTCGAACTGATGGGCAAGAACATCACCCTGGTGGGCGGCAACGGCGACGGCCAGACCTGCAAGGTGGCCAACCAGATCATCGTGGCGCTGAACATCGCGGCCGTGGGTGAAGCCCTGTTGTTTGCCAGCAAGGCTGGCGCCGATCCAGCCAAAGTGCGCCAGGCGCTGATGGGCGGTTTTGCCTCGTCGCGCATTCTGGAAGTTCACGGCGAACGCATGATCAAGCGCACCTTTGCGCCGGGCTTCCGTATCGGCTTGCACCAGAAGGATTTGAACCTCGCGCTCAGCGGTGCGCGTACGCTGGGTCTGGCTTTGCCGCAAACGGCGGGCGCCGCCCAGCTGATGCAGGCCTGTGCCGCCAACGGCATGCAGGACCTGGACCATTCCGCTCTGGTGCGCGCGCTTGAACTTCTGGGCAACCACGAAGTCGCGTAACTCATCCGCATGAAGAGCCCACAGAGGCTCACGGCGCAGCTGGTGGAGGACACCGCTTTTTCACACATCCGGAGACGAACATGCCGATCAATCGACGAGAGCTTATTGCTGCTTCACTGGCTTTGGGGACTGGCGCTGCGAGCGCGCAGGCTTCATGGCCGTCCAAACCCATACGCCTGGTGGTGCCGTACCCACCCGGTGGTTCTTCAGACATCATCGCGCGCGCCATTGCGCAGCCTCTGTYCGAGGCGCTCAAGCAGTCGGTCATCGTGGACAACAAGGCTGGCGCCAACGGTAACCTGGGCGCCGACATCGTGGCCAAGTCAGCACCCGACGGCTACACGCTGCTGCTGTGCGACACCGGCGCTCTGGCCATCAGCCCTTCGGTCTATCCCAAGCTGGGTTTCGACCCGACCAAGGACTTGCGTGGTGTCACGATGCTGGCCTACTCGCCGCACCTGCTGGTGGTTCATCCCTCGGTACCCGCCAGCAATCTCAAGGAGCTCGTAGCGCTTTCGCACAAGACCGACCTGAACTT
>NZ_JBFUCA010000329.1:0-4816 GCF_056405475.1 Polaromonas sp. P1_G4 | reverse complement strand
GTATTCATCCATCCAGACCGGCAACAGTGTGGGCATGCAGACGCTGGACCAGAACCTGACCGAGCTGGTGAAGCGCAATGTGATTTCTGCTGCCGAAGCCCGCGGCAAGGCAAAAATCCCGGAAAACTTCCCCGGCTAGAAGCTATGGCCCCCACGCTTGTCACTTCGAGCCTACGGCGCGCTGCCCCTTTCCTTACGTATGAGGCCGCTGCGCCTGCGGCCCGGCAAAGCCGGTTCCGCGGCCCCTGCTTGATTGAAGAGAGAACCACCGTCACCGATCCTGCCGAGTTTCCGGCAACGACAGAGTTTGTTTGAAAGGAGTCGCAAATGGAACGCGACCAGGCCAGTAAATTCATCAATGATCTGCTGAAACTCATGGTCAGCCGTAATGGCAGTGACCTGTTCATCACAGGCGACTTCCCACCGGCCATGAAAGTCGACGGCAAGGTGACCAAAGTGTCGCCGCAGCCGCTGAACGCCGGCCACACGCTCGCCCTTGCCCGTTCCATCATGAACGACAAGCAGGCCGCCGAATTCGAACGCACCAAGGAATGCAATTTCGCCATCTCGCCGCCCGGCGTGGGCCGCTTCCGTGTCAATGCGTTCATCCAGCAGGGCAAGGTCGGCATGGTGATGCGGACGATTCCCGCCGTGCTGCCCACCATCGACGGGCTGGGCGTGCCCCAGGTGCTCAAGGAAGTGGTGATGAGCAAGCGCGGCCTGACCATTTTGGTGGGCTCTACCGGTTYGGGTAAATCCACCACGCTGGCGGCCATGGTCGACTGGCGCAACGAGCAGTCGTTCGGCCACATCATCACGATTGAAGACCCGGTGGAATTTGTCCATGCGCACAAGAACTGCGTGATCACGCAACGTGAAGTGGGCCTGGACACCGACAGCTGGGAAGCGGCCCTCAAAAACACGTTGCGCCAGGCGCCCGACGTGATCCTGATGGGCGAGATCCGCGATCGCGAAACCATGGAACATGCCATCGCATTCGCGGAAACCGGCCACCTGTGCCTGGCCACCTTGCACGCCAACAGCGCCAACCAGGCGCTGGACCGCGTGATCAACTTTTTCCCCGAAGAGCGCCGCACCCAGTTGCTGATGGACCTCTCGCTCAACCTCAAGGCCATGATTTCGCAGCGGCTGGTGCCCAAGCAGGACGGCAAGGGCCGTTTTGCGGCGGTGGAGGTCATGCTCAACTCGCCGCTGATCTCCGATCTGATCTTCAAGGGCGAAGTCTCCGAAATCAAGGAGATCATGAAAAAAAGCCGCAACCTGGGCATGCAGACTTTCGACCAGGCGCTGTACGACGCCTTCGAGAGCCACTTCATCACCTACGAAGATGCCCTGCGCAACGCCGACTCGGTGAACGACCTGCGCCTGCAGATCAAGCTCAACTCGCAACGCGCCAAGTCCGTCGACCTGGCGGCCGGCACCGAAAACTTCGCTATCGTTTAAGCCGCTGAACTGCCGGCGTTGTTCCGGCCAAGGGCTGAGTTGGAAGGGCTAAAGGCCGCGAAGCAGGCCTGAAGGTAATCGATAGTGGCCCGGATTTTGGGAGCCCGATGGCGTTCGGCCAGAATCACCGCATCAATAGAATAGACATCGCTCACCGTGTGCCGGGCCAGCACGGGCTTTAACCGGCCTTGCGCCACCAGCTCGCGGCCGATAACGTCGTTGATCCGGGCAATGCCGGCTCCCGCCAAGGCAAGTGAAACCACCGCAGCGCTGCTATTGACGCGCAACTGCCCCTGCACCGCGAGTGGGGTGACGACCGCGTTTTCTTCGAAGGTCCATTGATTGTGGGTAATCGAAGTGGTATTTGATATCAGACTGTGCAATTGAAGATCTGCCGGCGCACGCGGAACGCCATGCTTCTTGAGATACACGGGTGAGGCGTACAAAGCACGCCCATGGCTTCCAAGATTACGGGCAATGGCCGTCTGCGCAGGTGCAACACCCGCCCTCACGACGATATCCATCGCCTCATCGGCCATGCTGACAAGGCGATCATCCAGATGCAGGTCCAGCTTCAATTCCGGGTGCAAGGCCCGCAGCTTGCCCAGCCGGGGAATCAGTACATATTCAGCAAGAATCTGGCTGATGCTCAAGCGCACCGTACCCACCACTGAGCGGCTTCTGCTGGCGAAGCTGTTTTGCAATTGCCTGTGTTCGGTAAGGATGCGCTGGGCATATTCGAGGAAGACCTCACCTTCGTCAGTGAGAGAGAGGCTGTGAGTGGTCCGGTGCATCAGCCGCAGGCCGCATTGAGCCTCCATGCGCGCGAGCGAACGCGACATATGGCTGGCCGCAACGTTGCGGTCCCTCGCTACTGTCGAGAGCGACTGGGCAGATGCAAGCTGCGCAAACAGCGAGAAGTCGTCAAGGCTGAGGTTTTTCATGCTTGTGCAGATTTGACACGAGCATTATGCATTCGGGGGGATTTCCAGCCGACGCCATCCTGGGCACAGTTCACTTCGCACGGACATGTTGCGCCGTCGCTCTTCAAAGGATTTTTATGCCCATCTCCATCCAGCTATCGCAGGGACTTTTAACGCCGGCCGGCGAGCGCGAGGTTTTCTCCAGAGTTGCAGGCGCCTTGCTGCAGGTACACGGCCTCAGCGGAAACGCCTTCATGACTCCCGCAGTCATTGGGCATGTCGACATTTACCCTGAAGAGCACAGCTATGCCGGCGGCAAACCCCAGTCGCTTGCGGTCATAGAGGTTAAGGTCCCTTCTGTCACCTTCCCCGATCAGTCGGTGAAAGACAACTTCGTCAAGGCGGCAACAGACATCATTGACGAGCTCAAGGCGGGAAAACACCCGAGAGCGCGCACCTTCGTCAACGTGACCTATGCGGTGGAGGGCGCCTGGGGAATTGCCGGCAAAGCCTATACCAACGCCGACCTGGGAATGGCCATTGGAGCTGCCGCGGGCTAGGCAAGCGCGGGAACTCACCCTGCCCCCATTCACCTCCGTCTCTCCGCACAGCACACCAACCGATTAAACCCACAGGAAACTTCATGCCTCTCGTACGAATTGACCTTCCTGACACCACGCCGGACGAAGAGCTTTCGGCCGTGTCGGGCCTTGTGCATCAAGCCCTGGTAGACACTTTCAATGTGCCGGGGCCGGATCGCTTCCAGACGCTCACGCGTCATGCACCGCGCCAGCTCATTTGCTCCGAAGAATTCCTTGGRGTCACGCACTCCGCCCACGTGGTTTTTATTCAAATATTCTGCGCCCCCGGCCGATCGCTGGACATGAAGAAGGCGCTCTTCTCGGAAATCGGAAAACAAATCTCGTCGAATTGCAGCTTTAGTCCGGCCGACGTCATCATCAATCTGGTTGAGACGTCGCGTGAGAACTGGTCTTTTGGAAACGGCATGATGCAATTCAGTTAAAAGGGGCAGGACAGCCTGTTTTGCACACCCCCCAACGCGCTGAGATGCGCCATGAATGTGAAGCTGCTCCTTCATGGGAAAACAGGGAGGTTCACTGGGCAAAGCGCGCAATCAAGCCATAATCATTGCTGCAAAACCCCCTTGCCCGACGGGCCTCAAGAGATTTAACTGTGTCATCAATTCACCCCAAAACCTACGAAACTTCCGATTCACGTACTGTCGCCTTCCTGGGCCTCGGTGTCATGGGCTTCCCGATGGCCGGGCACCTGGCGCTGGCGGGCCACGACGTCACGGTCTACAACCRCAGCGCCGCCAAGGCTGCCTCCTGGACGAGCGAGTTCAAGGGCCGTGCAGCCGCCACACCGCGCGAGGCGGCTGCAGGCGCAGACGTCATTTTCTGTTGCGTGGGCAATGATGCCGACCTGCGCAGCGTGGTACTGGGTAACGATGGAGCGCTGGCCGGCATGAAACCGGGCGCCATCTTCGTGGACCACACCACGGCCTCGGCCGATGTGGCGCGTGAACTCTCCGCCGCGGCCTCCAAGATCGACCTGCACTTCATAGATGCACCCGTCTCGGGTGGCCAGGCTGGTGCGCAAAATGGCGCGCTCACAGTGATGTGCGGCGGAGACGCCGCAGCATTTGAGGCCGTGAAACCAGTGGGCATGGCTTTTTCAAAAGCCTTCACGCTGATGGGCCCAAGCGGCGCGGGGCAACTTACCAAGATGGTCAACCAGATTTGCATTGCTGGCCTGGTACAGGGCCTGAGCGAAGCGGTGGCGTTTGGCCAGAAGGCCGGTCTGGATGTCAACCAGGTCCTGGACGTGATTGGCAAGGGCGCAGCGCAAAGCTGGCAGCTCGACAACCGCGGCAAAACCATGGTGGCCGACAAGTTTGACTTCGGGTTTGCCGTGGACTGGATGCGCAAGGACCTGGGCCTGGTACTGGACGAAGCCAAGCGCAACGGTGCGCGCCTGCCTGTGACGGCCCTGGTCGACCAGTTTTATGCCGACGTACAAGCCATGGGCGGCCAGCGCTGGGACACATCGAGCCTGATCAAGCGCCTGAAATAGAAACTGGGCCAACCGGAAAAATCGGGTGGAAAGCAGAGCGGCAATGCTGCCGAGGCCAGCACTGCCCGCCCCTAACTAACGTCAACTCCCGGCGGGTTTGGCGCCTGCGGGTGGCTCGACGGGTTTTGACGGCAGCATGCGTGCCAGCTCTTCCTCGCTGATGATTTCAAACATGCGGATGACTTTTTGCACACCCGGAGTGGAGCGGACCACTTCGGTGGCGCGATCCGCCTCGCGCTGTGTAACACGCCCCATCAGGTAGGTCGTACCACGCTCGGTCACCACCTTGAAGGCGTTCAACGACAGGTCACGGGCATCCACCAGCATCGCCT
>NZ_JBFUCA010000328.1:0-4830 GCF_056405475.1 Polaromonas sp. P1_G4 | reverse complement strand
GGTGGCGGCATGCGACATGGCTGTGTCGGTGGACACGGCAGGGTATTGCCTCAGCGAGGTGAAGCTGGGCCTGATACCCGCCACCATCAGCCCGTATGTGATTCGCGCGATGGGCGCGCGGGCGGCGCATCGCTACTTCCTTACGGCTGAACGTTTTGATGCGGCCGAGGCCTTGCGCATTGGTTTTGTTCACGAAGTGGTGACAGCCGATGCGCTGGACGCCAAGGTGGCCGAGCTTGTGAAGGCACTTGTCAATTCAGGCCCCGAAGCCGTGAAGCTGTGCAAACAGCTGGTGCAGGACGTGGCTGGCCAGCCCATCACGCCGGAGCTCGTGCAGATGACGGTGGAAAGCATTGCCGATGTGCGCGTGAGCCCCGAAGGGCGTGAGGGCGTTCAATCCTTCCTGCAAAAACGCAAACCGAACTGGATCACTTGATGCAAGCCCTGGACACCGCACAACTGATTGCCCTGGCCGGTGCGTTGGGCTGGGCCAGTGGCGTGCGCCTGTACCTTGTCGTGCTGCTGACCGGGCTGGCAGGGTTTATGGGCTGGGTAGAGCTTCCGCAGGGACTGCTCCTGCTGGCCAACCCGGTGGTGCTGGGTGTCAGCGGCTTCATGGTGTTCATTGAATTTTTTGCCGACAAGATTCCCGGCCTTGATTCGCTGTGGGATGTGGTGCACGGCGTGATTCGCATCCCCGCGGGTGCGGCGCTTGCTGCGGCGGTGTTTGGCGCCGACAACGGCCTGGGCGCGCTGGTGGCTGCGTTGCTGGGCGGCACACTGGCTGCCACCAGCTTTGCGGCCAAGGCCACCACGCGCGCAGCCATCAACACCTCGCCCGAGCCTTTCAGCAACATCGGTGCCTCGCTGGTGGAAGACTCGCTGGTGCCGGCCGGCCTGTGGTTGGCGATTGCCCATCCGCTGATCTTTGTGGTGGTGCTGGCTTTGGTGCTGGCGCTCAGCATCTGGCTGATCCGCGTTTGCTGGCGGTTCCTGCGTCAGCTGTTTATCCGCGTGGCCCGCATCTTCAGCGGGCGGCCCGACCCGGGCACCACTTCCGCATTTACCTTGAAGTCTCCTTTCTCAAAGAACGACCATGTTTAAAAAAATTCTTATTGCCAACCGGGGGGAGATAGCCTGCCGCGTAGCGGCTACTGCACGCCGCATGGCCATCCAGTCCGTTGCGGTGTATTCCGATGCCGATGCGGGCGCCAAACATGTTGGCTTTTGCGACGAGGCAGTGCATATCGGCGGCAGCGCGCCCAAAGACAGCTATCTGCGCTGGGAACGCATCATCGAAGCCGCCAGGGCCACCGGCGCCGAGGCGATTCACCCCGGCTATGGTTTCCTGAGCGAGAACGAGGAATTTGCCCAGGCCTGTGCCGACGCGGGGCTGGTCTTCATTGGCCCACCGGCGTCGGCCATCAAGGCCATGGGCCTGAAGGCCGAGTCCAAACAATTGATGGAAAAAGCCGGCGTGCCGCTGGTGCCCGGCTACCACGGCAGCGACCAGGACCCGGCCCTGCTCAAGCGCGAGGCCGACCGCATTGGCTACCCGGTGCTGATCAAGGCCAGCGCAGGCGGTGGCGGCAAGGGCATGCGTGCGGTCGACAAGACGGAAGACTTCGACGCGGCTTTGGCATCGTGCAAACGCGAGGCCATCAACAGCTTTGGTGATGACGCGGTGCTGGTGGAAAAGTATGCCCAGCGCCCGCGTCACATAGAGATCCAGGTGTTTGGCGACACGCACGGCAATTACGTTTACCTGTTTGAGCGTGACTGCTCGGTGCAGCGCCGCCACCAGAAGGTGCTGGAAGAAGCGCCTGCCCCTGGCATGACCGAAGCCATGCGCAAGCAGATGGGTGAAGCGGCTGTGGCTGCTGCGCGCGCCGTGAATTACGTGGGCGCTGGCACGGTGGAGTTCATTGTGGAGCAGCGCGCCGACGGCAGCATGAACTTCTTCTTCATGGAAATGAACACGCGCCTGCAGGTGGAGCACCCGGTGACGGAAGCGATTACCGGGCTGGATTTGGTGGAGTGGCAACTGCGCGTGGCCTCGGGTGAAAAGCTGCCGCTGGCGCAAGATCAACTGCGAATCCACGGCCATGCCATCGAAGCGCGCATCTGCGCCGAAACGCCTGAMAACAACTTTCTGCCCGCTACCGGCACGCTGCACGTCTACAAGAAGCCGGCGCACACGGCATTTGAAAGAGGACAGGTCCGGGTGGATGACGGCGTGCGTGAAGGCGACGCGATTTCGCCTTATTACGACTCCATGGTGGCCAAGCTCATCGTGCATGGCGCCACGCGCGAAGAAGCGCTGGCCCGGCTGGACGATGCTCTGGCGCAGACCCGCATCGTGGGCCTGAGCACCAATGTGCAGTTCTTGCGCTATGTGGTGCGCAGCCCTTCGTTTGCCAAAGCCAACCTCGACACCGCGCTGATCCAGCGCGAAGAAGCCGTGCTTTTCAAGCAGGAGCCGGTGGGCCTGGCCATGGCGGGTGCGGCGGCGGTGGCCAAGGCCCTGCTGGATGAGCGGGCCATGGAAGGCGCAGACCCTTTCAGCCGCCGCGATGGCTGGCGCTCGCATGGGGTGATGGAACGCCGCTTTGAGTTTGAATTTCACGACGAACCGGCCAAGGCAACGCTTGCCTATCTGCACGACGGTGCGCTGCGCCTCACGATTGGCGAGGCATCGGGCCCGCTGGTGTTTGCCGAAACCGCCCAGGGCATTGACGTGCAGTTTGCCGGCCAGCGCATGACGGCTGCCGTGTATGCCCAGGGCGAGCTGGACCATGTGTTCACCGCCAAAGGCGCCACGCAAATCCTGTCGATTGACCTGCTGGCCCATGCGGGCGAAGCGCAGGCCGAAGGCGGCCGCCTCACGGCGCCCATGCCTGGCAAGGTGGTGTCGTTTGCCGTCAAGGCCGGTGACAAGGTGAGCAAGGGCCAGCCACTGGCGGTGATGGAAGCCATGAAGATGGAGCACACCATTGCCGCGCCGGCCGATGGCGTGGTGCAGGAGTTGCTGTATGCGCCGGGTGACCAGGTGAGCGAGGGCTCGGAATTGTTGAAAATAGCCGTTTGATTTTTACTTTGCTTTGATTCAAACGGGATTCTTTTCATGCGCATCAGTTTTTGCTGTTCCGATATCAAACCCCAGCCCTGGGTAGACGGCCTGAAAGCCGAGTTTCCCGATGCGCAGGTGGAGTTGTGGTCCACTGGCGCGGCGCCGGCCGACTACGCGGTGGTCTGGGCGCCGCCCCAGCAGTTCTTTGACGAGCAGCCAAAGCTCAAAGGCATCTTCAATATTGGCGCCGGCGTTGATGCGCTGATGAAGCTGCGGCTGCCCGCCGGCGTACCGGTGGTGCGGCTGGACGATGCCGGCATGTCCGTGCAGATGGCCGAGTTTGTGTGCCATGCGGTCATTCGCCATTTTCGCGAGCTCGATGGCTATGAGGCCGATATTGCCGAAGGCAAGTGGTCGTACCGCAAGCCGCGCCTGCGCACCGATTTCCCCATTGGCGTGATGGGCCTGGGCGTGCTGGGCGAGCGCGTCGGACGTGCATTGGCGCAGTTTGATTTTCCGGTCAATGGCTGGAGCCGGTCGCCCAAGACGATTGAGGGTGTGCGGTGTTTTTCAGGCGATGCGGGTGGGCAGGGTTTTCAGGATTTTCTCGCGGCCAGCCGCATCCTGGTGTGCCTGCTGCCGCTGACGTCTGAAACGCGGGGCATCATGAACCTGGACACCCTGTCGCAGTTGCGGCCCGGCGGCTATGTCATCAACGTGGCGCGCGGCAGCCACCTGGTCGATGGCGACCTGATCACGCTGCTCGACAACGGCCACCTGGCGGGCGCCACGCTGGATGTGTTTCATACCGAACCGTTACCGGGAGATCACCCTTTCTGGAAACACCCGAAAGTCACGGTAACCCCGCACACCTCGGCCCGCACGCTGCGTGAGGAAAGCATTGCCCAGATTGCGGGCAAGGTGCGTGCCGTCGAGCGCGGGGAGCGGGTTGCTGGTATTGTTGATCCACTGCGTGGCTATTGAAGTTGTTGAAGTAGCTGTTGAAGCGCAGACCCCGGAGTTTCAGTGATGCCATCGTCCACGCCCCACCGCCTGCTCAGTGTTTTGGGCTGGTTGTTGCTGGTGCCCAGCGGGCTGACGGCCCTGGCAGCGGCCTGGCTGCTGGCCTCAAGCCTGGGTCTTGGCAGCGACACCCGTACGGTAGCCGGGCGGGTGGTGGGACATGAAGCGTCCCGCCTGAAGCTCAGCACGGGCCAGAAAAGCATTGTTGAATTTTCCGCACACGATGGCCGTACCCTGCGTGTGGCCGACCCCTTGGTGCGCCAGGGCGGTGCCGTCCATAAAGTGGGTGAGGCCGTGAAGGTGCGTTATCCGGTGGCAGATCYGGTGCAGGCCCAGATTGTGGAGTCGGTGCTGGTGCAGGGCTTTATCGGTGGGGTTCTTTTGTTGTTCAGTGCGCTGGGTGTGCTGGCCGGCTGGCTGCTTTTGTGGTTGCGCCCGCGTGGCGCGGCACTTGCGGCCGCCTGATCCTGAAATCGAATACGGAAAAAACCATGTCCTTGCCCTCCAAAGTCAAAATTGTCGATGTCGGCCCGCGCGACGGCTTGCAGAACGAAAAAGCCCAGGTGCCTGCTGCCGTAAAGATCGAGCTGGTGCACCGCCTGCAGGACGCTGGCCTCACTGAAATCGAAGTCACGAGTTATGTGTCGCCCAAGTGGGTGCCGCAAATGGCCGACAACGCCGAGGTGATGGCCGGCATCAAGCGCAAGCCGGGTGTGCGCTATTCGGTGCTGACGCCC
>NZ_JBFUCA010000327.1:0-4865 GCF_056405475.1 Polaromonas sp. P1_G4 | reverse complement strand
GCGCCAGCGCCGGCACGAAGGATGGCGAGCAGTGGCCGATGACGCGCATCATGCGCGAGTTCGCCCAACCCGACATCAGCTTTGAAAGCAAGCCCTGGGGCATGCAGCTGACCGCGCTGCGCGCCATGACCGATAAACTCACCCATGTGCGCGTGACCAACGCGATCTTCCCGGCCACGTTTGTGATTCCGCTGTCGGAAACCATGACCATCACGCAGATGCATGTGCCGGTAGACGACACGAACACCTACTGGTACACCTTCTTCACCAGCTTTGGCGCCCCGCTGGACCGCGAGAGCATGCGCGCGCAGCGCCAGCAGTTCATTGCCCTGCCCGATTACATCCCCAAAGCGGGCCGCCACAACAACTGGGGCTTCAACGCCGAAGAGCAGATGAGCACCACCTACTTGGGCATGGGCGAAGAAGACATCAATGTGCACGACCAATGGGCCGTGGAAAGCATGGGCGAAATCCAGGACCGCACACGCGAACACCTGGCCACCTCCGACAAGGTCATCATGGCCAACCGGCGCGTGCTGCTCAAGGCGATTGAGACCGTGCAAAACGGCGGTGTGGCGCCCGGCATTGCCGACCCTGCGCAGGCCAGGGTGATCACCGGTCCCGATACGGTGGACGGCATTGCGCCGGCCGGTGAATGGGCCGCGTGGTGGCAGCAAACCGCCCGCACCAAACGCGAGAGTGCGCCGTGGCTGGGCGCCGGGGCCACCTCCAACTCACCCAGCACCGTCACTCAACCATGAGCAGCTTTGCGGTGCAATGCGGAGTGCACGACGCCGCAAGGCAGGCTGCGCTGGCCGATGCCACGCGGCGCATCGAGGCGCGCGGCCTGGAGCTGGTACGTTTTGCCTGGTGCGACCTGCACGGCATGCTGCGCGGCAAGACACTGGTGGCCTCTTCAGCCGGACAAGCCATGACGGACGGCGTCGGCATGGTGAGCACATTGCTGCTCAAGGACACCGCCGACCGCACCGCGTACAAAGTGTTCGAGGCCGGCGGCGCCGACGAACTGCCGGGTTTTGAATTTGGCGGCAATGTGATGCTGCTGGCCGACCCGGCAAGCTTGAAAGAATTGCCCTGGGCCGACAAAACCGGCTGGGTGCAATGCCAGCCATGGTTTCCCGACGGCCGCCCGGTAGAACTCGACACGCGCCGGGTACTGCAAGATGCTCTCGCCAAACTGGCGGAGGCCGGCTACAGCATGAAGTGCGGGTTGGAGATCGAGTTCCACATTTACCGGATTTCCGAGGGTGGCAACGCTCCCCAGCTTGACCCGGCGCTGGCCGACTGGCCGGGCTTGCCGCCGGAGGTGCGCATGATCCATCCCGGCTACCACCTCCTGTCAGAGCAATGGGCGGACATGGCCGAAGAGCCGCTGCGCATCGTGCAGCGCACGGCGCAGGCGCTGGGCCTGCCACTGCTGTCGCTGGAAATCGAACTGGGGCCCAGCCAGGTCGAGGCGGTGTTTGAAGCCACCGATGCGTTGACTGCCGCCGACAACATGGTGCTGTTTCGCAGCGCGGTGAAGCAGGCCTTGCGGCGTGCCGGTTACCACGCGACCTTCGTGTGTCGCCCGCCCTTTCCCAACATCATGTCCAGCGGCTGGCATCTGCACCAGTCACTGGTGGACCTGAAAACCGGTGCCAACGCCTTCAAACGCCAAAGCCCCGCGGACGGAAGCACACCCGTGCACGCGCAGTACATGCTGACCGAAACCGGCGAACACTACCTCGCCGGGTTGCTCGCGCATGCGCGCGGCATGACGGCCTTCTGCACGCCCACCATCAATGGTTTCGGCCGCTTTCGGCCGAATGCGCTGGCGCCCCAATCGATTTTGTGGGGCCGGGACAACCGCGGTGCCATGCTGCGCGTAGTTGGCCAATGCAACGACAACGGCACACGTATCGAGAACCGCCTCGGCGAACCCGCCGCGAACCCTTATCTCTATCTGGCCTCGCAAATCCACGCCGGGCTGGACGGCATCGCGCGCCGCCTGAAAGCCCCGCCGGCCACCGACGCGCCTTATGGTGACACCGCCGAGAAATTGCCCACCAGTCTCGAAGAGGCGCTGCAAGCCTTGCAAGGCGACAGGGCGCTGGTGGAGGCATTCGGCAGCGCGTTCGTGGCTTACCTCACGCGAGTCAAACAGGCCGAAATCACCCGCCATGCCGAGGCCCAGGACCAGGACGACTGGCAAAGACGTGAATACTTCAGCCGGATCTAGCCGCCACGGCCATCCCTAAAAAAAACATGATCACCATCCATTTCATCGAATCGGGCGGCCGCTCCACGCCGGTAAAAGGCAAGGTTGGCAAAAGTCTGATGGAAGCCGCAGTGGCCGCAGGCATTGACGGCATTGCCGCCGACTGCGGCGGCCTGCTGACTTGCGCCACCTGCCATGTACACGTGCAGGAGCCTTTTTCCTCGGACACGCAAACCCTGCCGCCACCTGATGGCGAAGAGCTCGGCATGCTGGCATTTACCGCCGCGCCGCGCCTTCCCAACAGCCGGCTCAGTTGCCAGATCAAGCTCACGCCCGCGCTCGACGGATTGACGGTAGAGTTGCCGGCTACCCAGTATTAATTACTTCAGAAAGTTGTTCATGATTCTCGAACTCGCCGACATCCGCATTCACCCGGGCCAGCAAGCAGCTTTTGACGAAGCCATCCAGCGCGGCATCCGCGAAGTCATTTCCAAAGCCAGGGGCTTTCAAGGTTTCAAGGTCAACAAGGGCATTGAAAGCCCTGAGCGCTACATCCTGCAGATCTTCTGGGACACACTGGAAAACCACACCGTCGACTTTCGTCAGTCGCCCGCCTTTGCCGACTGGCGAGCCATTGTCGGGCCCTTCTTTGCCGGCCCGCCCACGGTGGAGCATTTCGCCCTGGTGGCCAAGTCAGCCTGAGCCTTTGGCCAGGGCCTGGCAAACAGGCAGACAATAAAAAACGGGGCTGACGRCCCCGTTTTTTATTGTCTGCGCGCAGTTCCGATGCCGGCTACCTGGCCGCGTTTTCGTGGCCGCTGATCAGCTTCCCAAGCAACACGCCGAGCTGCACCCGCTCGTCATCATCCAGCGGACTCACGATGCGCTGCTGTGCCTTGCTGACAGCACGTTTCATCTGCAGTGCAACTTTTTCCCCTTCGGGCGTCGTCCACAGCAATTTGCGGCGCTTGTCAGATGGGTCAGCCTCCCGCTTGACCCAGCCTTTGGCTTCCAGCCGACCGATCACCGAGCCGAAAGTGGCCGGGTCAAAGGCAACGCGGCCCGACAGCGTGATCTGGTCTTCGCCCGGGTCGTCCATCAAGGCGTTCAGGATGGCGAACTGCACAGGCGTCGCGTCAAAACCGGCTGTTTCCTCCATGAAGATCGCAACCGCGAGTTGTTGCGCCCGGCGAATCAAGTGCCCGGGGGCCTCGCTGAAGTTAAAGCTTTTTGCCATTTGCCGAGTTTACCGTTCAGCTTTGCGCTCAGGGTATGTACTAGGGACATACATGATAAGCATACTTATCATTGTCAAAGCCCCCCTGATACCCTCTCACACATGTCACACACATCCCCCATCCTCATCTCGGGCGGCGGCATCGGCGGGCTGGCCGCGGCCCTGGTGCTCGCGCAGGACGGGCGCGCCGTGACACTCATGGAGCAGGCGGCGAGTTTTGGCGAGATCGGCGCCGGCATCCAGCTCGGTCCCAATATTTTCCGCATGTTTGACTACCTGGGCCTCACTGAAGCCGTCAACCGTGTGGCGTTCTTTCCCACCGGTCTTGGCATGAACGATGTGCGCACGGGCGAGAAGGTTGTCCGTGTCCCGCTTGGCGACCTGGCCCGCGCCACCTATGGCTTTCCTTATGGCGTGATTTACCGCGCCGACCTGCACCAGGTGTTCCTCAATGCCTGCCGGGCGCAGCCCAACGTCACCTTGCGCACCAGCGCCAGGGTGGAGTCGTTTGACCAGTCGGAAAGCGGCGTGACTGTGCACCTTGCAGGCGGAGAAACCGTTGAAGGCAGCGCGCTGATAGGCGCAGACGGCATCTGGAGCCGCATCCGTGAAGCCGTGGTGGGCGACGGCAAACCTCGCGTGTCGGGGCATATCGCCTACCGCGCCGTGCTCAGGCGTGAGGATGTTCCGGCTCATCTGTGGAGCGACGATGTGCTGCTTTGGGGCGGCGAGAAAACCCATCTGGTTCACTACCCACTGCGCCGCGGCGAACTCTTCAACCTGGTGGCTGTTTTTCACAGCAACAAATACGATGAGGGCTGGAACACCTTTGGCGATACAGCCGAGCTTAACGAGCGTTTCGCCGATGCCTGCCCACAAGTCAAGGAACTGCTGGGGAAAATCGAGACCTGGAAGATGTGGGTGCTGTGCGACCGCGAACCCGTGAAAAACTGGACCGACCGGCGCGTGACCCTGCTGGGCGACGCCGCCCACCCGATGCTGCAGTACCTGGCCCAAGGCGCCGGCCAGGCTATTGAAGACGCCGTCGTGCTGCGTGAAGCGCTGCGCTTTACCCGCGGCGATGTGCCAAAGGCTTTTCAGAAATACCAGCAAAAGCGCTACCTGCGCACTGGCCGCGTGCAATTGACTGCCCGTTTTTACGGTGATATTTACCATGCGGCCGGTGTTCAACGCGAATTGCGCAACCAGATGTTCCAGAGCGGCACCGAGAGCGCGGGTTTCGCCGGCCTGAAGTGGATGTACGACGGAATCGAGCCGTCAAAACTGTTCCAATGACGGTTTCAAAAGCCCCAGGGATTGTCATGACTCTTCTTCCCAACACCGCTGCCCTCCGGATAATTGCTACGCTTTTGATAGCTGCTTGCGCTTATCCCTCGTGGGCTGCAT
>NZ_JBFUCA010000326.1:0-4875 GCF_056405475.1 Polaromonas sp. P1_G4 | reverse complement strand
CTACAAATGGATCACAAATCCAGCGTTTCCCTTCACGGCCTTTTTTAGGAGATCCACCGGGAAAGATCAGTTGTAATAACTTGCAACTCACGGTGTTGTTGGCGATTCTAGGAAGACAACCGCTACCTGTAAAATATCTTGATTCTGGTACGTGAATACTTTAAAAGTATCTTATGAGCAAGAATCCAGCAGCGAGGATCAGCGTGACACGCGATGGACGTTAGCCACTGGATTGATACCGGGTAGGCATCGGTTCCACGCAAATTCGGTGTGGACGTGCCTCGACTCCAATGCTGGAATGCGGTCTGGCGCTAACCCCGTGCGCTCTAAGGGGATAGCCGCTGAGCGTGCGTTTTTGATGGAAGGTCCCAAGGCGCCATTGCCTCGCGGATCAGCGCGACGTGCGGATGATGACCTTGCCGCGCGCATGACCGCCGGCCACCTGCTCAAGCGCCGCGCGGGCGTCATCCAGCGGATGGATTGTGTCGAGGATCACCTGGAGCCGTTTGTCGTCGAAGCGCTTGAGAATCAGCGCCAATGCCGCAGCATCGCCGCTGAAGAATGCGAAGACGCCGTGGATATCT
The DNA here is from genome assembly GCF_056405475.1 of Polaromonas sp. P1_G4. NCBI lineage: Bacteria > Pseudomonadati > Pseudomonadota > Betaproteobacteria > Burkholderiales > Comamonadaceae > Polaromonas > Polaromonas sp. P1_G4. Next base: position 4,291 of record NZ_JBFUCA010000326.1, on the reverse strand, counting down.
CCACGCGGCTGTATCGTGTGATCGACGATCGACACCACCGTCCCGCCCGGCCTTGTCACTCGCCACGACCGCTCGAGAGTCTCCCCACCAATCGTGTCGATGACCAGGTCCAGGTCTCGCCAACGCTCTGCAAAGTCATCACGGCGGTAATCGATAATTTCGTCCGCACCCAATTCTTTGACCAGTGTGTGGTTCTTTGCAGAAGCCGTGGCTAAGACGTGCGCACCTGCCTGCCTTGCGAACTGGACGGCGAAGCTGCCCACGCCACCGGCTGCCGCGTGAACCAGCACGCGCTGCCCCGCCCTTAACTTTCCAGCCCCAAACAGTGCCAGCCAGGCCGTACCAGCTGCCGTCGGCAACGCTGCGGCCTGCTCGTAGCTCATCTCAGCGGGAACCAGGCACAACGCGCTTGCGGACAGCAGGGCAGACTGCGCGAAGGCACCCCCCGCCGTCGGCGCGAGCCTCCCCACGACGCGGTCACCGGGCTTGAACCGGTCAACCTCTGGACCCACGGCTTCAATCACACCGGCAAGGTCAGTGCCTAACGTATAGGGCAAAGTGACAGGAAAGACAGGCTGCATGGACCCGCCAAGGATTTTCAGATCCAGCGGGTTCACGCTCGCCGCCTCGACGCGGACCAGGGCCTGACCGCCACCCGGTGTGCCCAGGGCGGCATGTTCAATATCCGCCTGGCTGGCGCCGCCGAATGCATGGATGCGAAGTGCTTTCATCAAATTCTTTCCCAGTTAATCGCCGAGTGGAGGGAAGCTTCCAAGTTGCAGGAAAACGCCAAACCAGTCTTCCAGGTGCCAGGTTCGCTGGATACGCGTCTCATGGAATTCGTGGAACTCGTGGATGCGGATGCTGACCTTTTTTCCGGTTGCCGCAATGCCGAAGAGTGGCCCCAGATGGGTACCCGTTATCTCAGCCCGTACACCGATACGCCCGGGTACCTGAATCAAGTCGTGAATGGCAATATGGACGTCCGGCAGGGCTTCGATGAAGCTGCGGATGATCGGTTTCAAACCCTCGGGTCCCGGGCCTTGCCCGGGCGCCAGCGGAATGTCATCCCAGTCGGCAGTCACAGCGCTGTCCAGCAGGTCCGGGTTCTTGTCGTTGAATGCGCGATACAAGGTTTCGGTGGCGCGGCGCTCAGCCATCATCTGTGTGGTGTCGTTCATTTGTCCGGCTTTCGGTGGTTGAAGTGGAAGAAGGCCGATTCTGGTAGACCGATAAAAATCTGTCCAACAAATGACTTATATACAGTTATATTTGATTCATGGATTTTCATGGCATTGATCTGAATCTGCTCGTGGCGTTTGACGCGCTGATGGACGAGTGCAATGTGACCCGCGCAGCCGCGCGGGTAGGCGTGAGCCAACCTGCCATGAGTGCCGCGCTGTCACGTCTGCGAACGTTGTTTGGCGACCCGCTGTTCCTGCGCAGCGCAGAAGGACTTCTGCCGACAGCGCGTGCCAGGGAAATCGTGGGACCCGTGTCGCAAGCACTGCGGCAAATCAAGACAGCTCTCGTGCAGGAGCCGGACTTCGAGCCCGAGCAGGCATCTCTGGTGTTCAACCTTGGACTGTCCGACTATCCGGCTTTCGTATTGCTGCCCGCACTTGTCAGGGAGCTGGCGCGCGCGGCGCCGGGAATATCGCTGAGCGTGCACGCGATTAACAATCGGGATAGTGCGGTCGACATGCTGGACGCAGGAACGATTGATGCGGCAGTTGGCGTCCCGCCGACCCATGCAGAGAGACGGATATTGACACGGCCTGTTCTGAGAGACGAGTTCGTGACCATCGTTCGCCGGGACAACCCGGCAGCGAAGCGAAGCATGGGTCTGAAGGCATTTCTTGCGCTGCCTCATGTGCTCGTGTCACCTGAGGGTGATCGCCATGGCCTGGTTGACGAGGCGCTGGCCGGGCTGGGGAAGCGCCGCACCCTCGCACTGACGCTTCCGCAGATGTTTGCCGCGCCCGCGGTGGTGGCCCAGACAGATACCACGGCCACGGTGATGAAGCGCGTGGCCCTCAAATCCCCGGCTCTGCGCAAGCTGGTCTTGTTTCCGCCGCCTGTTGCGTTGCCAGAAGTCGTCTTCGACCTCATCTGGCACCGACGGAACGATGCACATCAGGTGCAGCAATGGCTCAGGGAATTGATCGCATCACTTGCTTTGGCTGCCTAGAATAATAGAACCCGCCAGTCGCTTCACCGTGACGAATTTCAGTGCAGTTGGGCTTTGAAACGCTGCGGCGTGCCTGCGCGACAACGGCAAACAAGAAAAACCATGATTGGTGCGGCTGGCGGGGATCGAACCCACGACCCTTGGCTTCGGAGGCCAATACTCTATCCACTGAGCTACAGCCGCAACGCTGGAAACGGTCTGCGCCGGATTCGCGGCCGAGGGGCGCAAAATCAGGGCAATTTGCACTGCGCGGGCGATTCACGCCGCGCAACGTCTCCGATTCTACCAGCCGGCCGTGACGCTCCCCGGCCTCTGCAAGCCCCCAGTTATAATGTGAGGTTGCTGAGCAAGCGCTGCCCAAGAGCGCCATATCACCACGCGATAGCCCCCCGATTCTTAGTTTTTTGAGGACGCCATGAGCGCAAACGACCACACCACGGCCCACGAAGAAGCCCATACTGGCCCCATCAAGACCCCCCAGCAACTGCTGGCTGCGGTTTTTTTCTCTTTTGTCGTTCCTGTTTTCGCCATCATCGGCCTGGTGTATTACGTCGCTTCGGCCAACAAGCCAGCTGCGGGTGCGGACGAAGGCGCCAAGGCGGTTGCGCAGCGCATCCAGAAGATCGGCGCGGTTGAAATCCGTGATGCCAACCGTCCGCTGAAGTCCGGCGAAGAGGTCTACAAGGCGCAGTGCGTGACTTGCCATGGCACGGGTGCAGCCGGTGCGCCGAAGTTTGGCGATACGGGTGCCTGGGCAGCCCGTATCAAGACCGGTTTTGACGCGCTCTGGCATTCCGCCCTGAAGGGCAAAGGCGCCATGGGAGCCCAGGGCGGCGGTGATTTTGAAGACGTCGAAATTGGCCGTGCAGTGGTTTACATGACGGCTGCCGCAGGCGGCAAGTTTGCGGAGCCAGCCGCCCCGGCAGCTGCTGCCGCTACGGCACCTGCAGCCGCAGCCGCCGCACCGTCCGCAGATGTGGTCGCCGCACTCGCTGCAGCCAACAAGACGGCAGCGCCAGCCGCCGGTGCAACGCCGGCTGCAGCCGGTGGTGCCGCACCTGCGCTGTATGGCCAGGTCTGCGCAGCCTGCCACGTGGCCGGCGTTGCCAATGCACCCAAGCTGGGCGACAAGGCTGCATGGGCTCCCCGGATTTCCGCAGGTGTCGAGGCACTGACAGCCAGCGCCATCAAAGGTAAGGGCGCCATGCCTCCCAAGGGCGGCTCGGCCGCCTCCGATGGTGAAATCAAGGCCGTGGTGCAGTACATGGTCAATACGTCCAAGTAAACGCTGTCGTGCACCCCAAAAAAAGCCGGTCAATGACCGGCTTTTTTAATGGAAATTTGATGTAAATTCAAAAGGAAATGGGCTGCAACCCAAGCAGAGCCAGCGCAAACAGCTACTTTTTTTGTAGCAGCTGAGGGCTTCGCACATAGCCGAACCGGCGCGACAAATCGCTGGCCAGGACTTCCTCGGGCACCCACAGGCCCTGCTCTATCGCGTCAGCCGCATGCGTCATGTCCTGGGTATGAACGAGGCCAAAACCCAGGTCGGTTTCCAGGTAGACCCTGCCGGATTCGTCCACGATGCAGCGCTGCGGCCGCGCCGTTTGGCCGGAATGGGCTGTGACCTCAAACATAGGTGCCGGGGCGACACGCCAGACCAGCGGCGTCACTTCGAGCTCCACATACACGCGCTGTGGCCCATTCTGGAAGAACCACTGGCCAGCAGCGTCGCTTTCATAATTCCGCTGAATGAAATCGATCAGCTTGTCGTGCTTGAGCAGCGAGCCCTTGCTGGCCGCATGGCGCGCGGCATCCAGGCCAGGCGCGCCACCAAAAGGTCCCGCGGCCTGGGCCCTCTCATCACGCATGTACCAATTGCCGCGTGCGTCCAGCCCCAGCCAGCCGTAGCAGTCGGGAACATTGGGCCATTKCGCAATGGCCTGCCTGACGATGTCATCCATGCCGCTATTTTGCGCTGCACACGGCAGGTGCGATGTGGGCAGGGTTATGGGTAAGCATCAAAGATGCGCAGCCAGGAAACCGGTGACCGCTTCCGGCATGGCACGCACATGACCAGGAAATGGCGGCGAAGGAAAC
>NZ_JBFUCA010000325.1:0-4890 GCF_056405475.1 Polaromonas sp. P1_G4 | reverse complement strand
GCGCTGTACTGGGTGCTGCTGTCCAGCGTTGAAATGCGCAATGCACCCTGGATCTTGTGGATTCACGACCTTTCGGCGCCGGATCCATTCTTCATCCTGCCCGTGCTGATGACCCTGACGACCATGCTGCAAACGGCGCTCAATCCCGCTCCGCCGGATCCGATGCAGGCCAAGCTGATGTGGTTCATGCCGCTGATCTTCAGCGTGATGTTCTTCTTCTTCCCGGCTGGCCTGGTGCTGTACTGGATTACCAACAACATCCTGTCCATCGCGCAGCAGTGGGTGATCAACACGCGTATGGGCGTGCCGCCGCAGTTCAACCTGCCGAAGTTCAAATAAGGCGGACACGGAATAAAAATTGGGCCGCTTCGCGGCCCTTTTTCTTGGGAAACCGGCTTTGGCTGCGGCGCTCTCTGCCATAGCACCAATATCCGGTTTGCCCCTTAACATCTACCACCATGCTGGCCCGACACCACGACCCCATCGTTGCCATCGCCACTGCGCCCGGTCGCGGTGCGGTGGGCATTGTGCGGGTGTCCGGCAAGCACATCGCGCCCGTCGTCGATGCGATTTGCGGCCGCCAGCTTCAACCGCGCCAGGCGACCTACCTTCCCTTTAGGGATGCGCACGGCGTAGCCATCGACCAGGGCCTCGCCTTGCATTTCCCGGCGCCGCATTCCTACACCGGCGAAGACGTGCTGGAGCTGCAAGCGCACGGCGGCCCTGTCGTGCTGCAGCTGTTGCTGGCGCGATGCCTTGAGGCCGGTGCGGCACTCAACCCAGAGACAGGTTCGGCGGCCGTGCCGGGGCTGCGCGTGGCGCAACCGGGCGAGTTCACCGAACGTGCCTTCCTCAACGACAAGATCGACCTGGCGCAGGCCGAGGCGATTGCCGACCTGATCGACGCAAGCACGGAAACCGCCGCGCGATCGGCCGCACGTTCAATGTCGGGTGAATTCTCGCTGGCGGTCAACACGCTGCTGGAGCAACTGATCCACTTGCGCATGCTGGTTGAGGCCACGCTGGACTTCCCCGAGGAAGACATCGACTTCCTGGAAAAGGCAGACGCGCAGGGCCAGCTTGAGCGCCTGCAGACGACGCTGGCCGTCGTGATGCAGCGCGCGGTGCAGGGCGCCTTGCTGCGCGAAGGCATCAAGGTGGTGATCGCAGGCCAGCCGAACGCCGGCAAAAGTTCGCTGCTCAATGCGCTGGCCGGTGCTGAACTCGCCATCGTCACACCGATTGCCGGCACCACACGCGACAAGGTTTCGCAGCTGATCCAGATTGAAGGCGTGCCGCTGCATGTGGTGGACACCGCTGGCCTGCGCGAGGCACTCGACGAAGTGGAAAAAATCGGCGTCGAACGCGCGTGGGCTGAAATCGCCAGCGCCGACGCGGTGCTCTTCCTGCATGACCTGACCCGGCATGCCGCCGATTACCTGGCCGCTGACGCACACATCGCAGAAGTATTGAGCCGTGAGCTGCCGCGCAACACGCCCATCATCGACGTCTGGAACAAGTCGGACGCGGCTGACGCGGATGTGCTGGGCACCATCAGCGGCGGCGTTCTGATCTCCGCCAAAACCGGCGACGGCCTGCAGGCGCTGCGCAAGCAACTGTTGCAGGTCGTGGGCTGGCAGGCCGCACCTGAAGGCGTGTTCATGGCCCGCGAACGTCACGTGCGTGCCCTGCAGCAGGTCGCCGAACAACTCGGGAGAGCCCATGCGCAGATTCGCGCGGGGCACCCTGCCCTGGACCTGCTGGCCGAAGATTTGCGCCAGGCGCAACTTCACCTCAGCGAGATCACCGGTGCGTTCACGCCGGACGACTTGTTGGGCGAAATTTTTTCCAGATTCTGTATTGGAAAGTAGTAAACCGGCGACAGACGGGCCCTGTCTGGGGACAAGCGGCGCCATGCCGCGAAAAACGCACCAAAACGGTCAAAAATGGCCTTCTGTCGAGGGGAAATTACAACTCCGGCTTTCCTGTATCAGGTGTAAGGGGCCGTTAACATCCCTTGCAGGCTATGTAGTGCGAAGGTATCTTCCGTCCCACTATGAACGCTCCATTACCTGCCGCCATCCGTTTTGACATTCAGGGCCTTGCCCAGGCCATTCTTCACTGCCACGCCAGTGACGCACTGCGCTGTCAATTCAACCAGCCGCATTGGGACATCCTGGCCAGCTACATGCAGCCTTTCGCCCTCAACAGTGGCCAGGTGCTGATGGAACAGGGCGCGCTGGACCGCACGCTGTATTTTGTGGAAAGCGGCACACTCAGCGTTCATTACGAAGATGAAAAGGCCCGCGTGCGAATGGCGCTGGTGGGTGCAGGTACTGTGCTTGGTGAAGGCGCATTTTTCTCGCACATGCCGCGCAGTGCCACGGTCCATGCGTCGACGCCTTGCAAGCTTTGGTGCCTCACCCCGATGCGGTTCCTCGAACTGGCAAACCGCCACAGCCCCATTGCATAGGAGCTGACCATGGCAAAGGGGTCGGTCATGGCCAAACGACTCTATAACCGTCCCAAGCGCGTCGCGGTGACCTGAGTGTCGACCCTTTCTCGGGTGCATTGGCATCATCAGACAACTGACTCCCTGCCGTAATACTTTCGGGCGTCACAGGTGTTCTCAAAAACGTGACGGGCGTGATTTTTTACCAGACAGTTGCACGGGTGTTTCGATAAAGTCGGCCACAGGATTTGCTGCTAAACAACAGCTGAACCGTTTGCGCTATTGCTTACAGATTCACTCCGTGCATTGACGGAAAATGAAGATTCATCACGAGAACATTGCCCATGTCTTTTTTAAACTGGTTTTCCGATAAACCGCAGCAAGCCGGTGCGGCTGCGAATGACGAACAAAGACGCGCGTCCGCCGCACGTGACAAAGGCGCTGCGTCCGTACCCCAGCGACTCTCCCCCGAACAACCTGCTCCCGCCGATTCCGGCAAGCTCAAGCGTCACGCCCGCCGCGAGCAGTTGTACGTAGCAATTCGTGAGGCCATGACCCGCTCCGGCGTGCTCTCGGCCAGCTACAAATTCAAAGTTCTTTCGCTCGACCAGAGCGGCAATGAATTCCTGGTCATGATGGACCTGGCAAAAGCATTCGGCGGCACGTCCGAGCAATTGAGTGGAATTGAGGCATCGATCACACAGCACGCCAAAGCGCGCTTTGAGATCACGGTACCCGCTGTGTACTGGCGTCTGGAGGAAATGGCGGTCGTGGTCAAACAGGCCCCGACGCCACCGCAGGCCGTGCAAGCACCTGTTGTACCAGCACCCGTTGTACATGCACCCGTAGTAGCACACGCTGAAGCCAATGTAGAAACCCGCGCGCCCGTGCCCGTCAAACCCGCAACACCACGGTATGAGCCTATCCAGGCCGACGAAGTTGCCGCCTTCAAACAAGCTTTGGTTGCTGCATCCGCGCAAGGCCCGGCAGTTGCGCCGGAAAAAGGGGTCAAAGTGCAAAGCGGCCCGCGCTCACGTTCATACACCCTGTTGACGGGCTTTGAAGACACCGAAATGCCACCGGAATTCAGCACGTCACCAGCGCTGAGCAGCACGCAGTACGGCGATCTCAACTAGGTCGAGCCGGCTTCAGATACAAGACAGATAGGCTTCAAACCCAATCAGGGTGGGCGCAAGCAGCTATAACTTTTATAGCTRAGCTCGTTTACCCCGGGCAGTTTCCAGAACGGCATCCTTCCGTTCAGTGCCCCGAAAAGTCGATCAAGGTGAACAGCGGCAGCCCTGCTGCCCGCAATTTTTCTGACCCACCGAGTTCGGGCAGGTCAACAATCGCCGCACCTTCGGTGACGGTGGCGCCCAACTTCTCCAGCAGTTTCTTGCCGGCCATCATGGTGCCGCCCGTGGCGATCAGGTCGTCGATCAGCAGCACCCGGTCGCCGGGTTTGACCGCATCGGTATGCAGCTCCACGGTGGCGCTTCCATATTCGAGCTCATAGGTTTCCTGCACGGTCGTGAAGGGCAGTTTGCCTTTTTTGCGTATCGGCACAAAGCCAACATTCAACTCGTAGGCGATGACGGCGCCGAGGATGAACCCGCGCGCATCCAGCCCTGCCACGATGTCGGGACGGAGCTTGCCGTCCATGTAGCGGTGCACAAAAGCGTCGATCAGCACGCGAAAGACCTTGGGGTTCTGCAGCAGCGGCGTGATGTCGCGAAACTGCACGCCGGGGGCCGGCCAGTCGGGCACGGTGCGGATATGGTTCTTCAGGTACTGGCCGACGGTCTGGTGAGTGAGGCTGTGCAGGTCAGGCATGGCGTGTCCAGGGGTGGGTGGCGCCCATATTGTGCCGTCAGTGCCTGCGCCGAACGCTTCACGCGACGGGCGGCCCCCTGCTCAGTTGATACGGCCGCGCAGGAGCTTCTCTTCGGCCATGGCCAATGCCTCGGGCTTGCCTGACAGCACCAGCGTATCCCCGCCCTCCAGCAATGTTTCGTCATGCGCGGCCACGGCCTTGCCATTGCTGCGGCGCAGGCTGACCACACGCACGCCGCCGGCGCCCAGTGCCACCGCACCCAGGGGTTTCCCGGCAGACCTGGTGCCCAGCGGCAATGTGACGTTTGACAGGCGCTCCTGCTCGAGCTCGTTCACGGTGTCGTCGTCGGCGCCGCGAAAGTAGCCTCGCAGCAGGTTGTACCGGGCGTCACGTTGATCCTGCACGACGCGGATCACACGGCGCATGGGCACCCCCACCAGCGCCAACGCATGGYTGGCCAGCATCAGGCTGCCTTCGATGGCCTCCGGCACGACCTCTGTCGCGCCGGCTGCCTGGAGTTTTTCCAGGTCGTGGTCGTCTACCGTCCGCACAATCACCGGCACGGTCGGCGCGTGGGCGCGTGTGTTGGCCAGCACTTTGAGGG
>NZ_JBFUCA010000324.1:0-4892 GCF_056405475.1 Polaromonas sp. P1_G4 | reverse complement strand
ATCCACACCCGCCCGCCTCAAGAGAACGGCGTTTGCCATCTGCGCGTTGCTGGCCGTGGCGGCAGGCGTGATGCTGGGCACGCGCAAGGAAGAGGCAGTTACACAAGTCATACAGCCCGCTACACCGCCAGCCCGCCAGGCGCTGGTGCCCGCCGTGCCGGCAAGAGAGGCCGACAAGCCACCGCTTGTGGTTCAGACCATAGAGGCAGCCGCGCCCTCACCTGCCCTGCCGCCCCCACCCGCATCTGTCGCCGATGACACGGACATTTCGCAGTTACGACTACGCGTCCTGACACTTCCGGTGCAAGGCGTCATGCCCGCCCAGCTCAGCGACACCTACACCCAGGCGCGCGCAGCAGGAGCCCCGCATGAAGCCATAGACATCATGAGCCCACGCGGCACGCCAGTGCTCGCCGTCGAGGACGGCAAAGTGGCCAAGCTGTTCCTGAGCAAGCCAGGCGGCATCACGATTTACCAGTTCGACCCGGCCAGCCAGTACGCGTACTACTACGCCCACCTGGACCGCTACGCCGAAGGCCTCAGCGAAGGCGCCAGCCTGCGCAAAGGCCAGGTCATCGGCTATGTCGGCAGCACCGGGAATGCATCTCCCGACGCACCGCACCTGCACTTCGCGATCTTCAAACTGGGGCCGGAGCGCCAGTGGTGGCGCGGCGCACCGCTGAATCCTTATCTTGTCTGGCGCGACGCCAGGCCGTAAACAACCCGGCCGATGACGTGCCGGCTCATGCTGACGCGCTATGCACTTGCCAGCCTGGCAAGCGCCTTCACCCCTGCCTTCCTGAACAGTCGCGCACCTAACCGCAAACCGCCGCAGGGCAGGCGGCTCCTTCACGACCTCAACGACCACGCAAGACCTGAACAACAGATGGTTGTTGTTATCGAGGCCGAGTGCATCACGCTTTCGCGGGTATAAATCCTGCATTGCCACCTATTTCTGCCGATAGTTGGCTTGAATATAAGATCGGCGCGATCACCAAAAACAAGCTTGCTGCGCAAGCCGCCTTTCATCGGAGGGAGACCGATACGTGAAAACAGCAAATACCCACGCAAAAGAGCGTGGCCCTGAAAACCAGAGGGTGGGTTCTGGTTTTTTGTGCCCTGGCCTTGCCGCCGACGAGAAACAGGCTCACTCGTACCGCCCGGCAGCCCGGGCAGCGATACAGCCATGACACGAACCCTGCGCGCCATTCTCTGCAGCATGCTTCTGCTCCAGAACGGGGCTTTTGCGGCCAATGCCTCGTCCGTGCCGACTCCCTTCACCACTGCGTTGTACGGAACACCTGTGGGCAGCAATGCCGCGCAGGCCTACTTTCTGGTGAATGTCTTGCGCAGTGCCGAAGCGCCCAAGGCGGACATTGAAGCCTTGCGCAGCGAACTGCTGCATGGCTATGTGGCGCAGGTCACCGGCGCGCCGCCACCGCCGGCCCTGGCTGTGCCAGAGCCCAGGACCAGCGCCTGGAAGTCATTCCTGCGCCGGTTGCCGGGCGGTTCGAAGGCGCCGGTCGACGATGTGGCCGTGGCCATCGCGCGCGGCCGCCAGCGCGACGACGTGATGGGCCCCGCTTTCCGCGCTACCTGGCAGGCGGCCTTCAACCAGGCACTAGCCCTGCGCTGGGAATCAGGCGCCTCGCGTGCGCCCCTCTTCACCCTGGAGATGCGCGACATGCAGCCCATCGCGCCCGGCATCTGGGCTGCGCCTTCTGCCGAAGGCCAGGTACGCCTGATGCTGTCGCTGCGCCTGGCCAATACCAGCTCCGTGCCGCTGCCGCTCTACCGCCCCGACATCGTCTTGCAAGGCACGCTGCGCTTTACCTGCGACTGGGACCGGGTGCGAGCACCGCAAAGCGTCATGCGAGCCAATGAAGTCACCTTGCTTCAGCCCGGCGCCGAGTCCGGGCCACTGGCGTGCGAGGCCCCTCCGGCGGCCGGGTACTGGCGTGAGCAATTGGCTGCGCTGCAGGCGGCCAACGGCAAGGCAGGCCTGCAGACCGTGCTGGTCCCGCATGACCTCGACAGTGCCCAGCGCCTGTACCACACAGAACTGGCATTCGCGAATGCATCGCCATTAAGAGTCAGCTGGAGCCAGCGCCAGCTGAAGGCCCGGCACGAGCCGTACCGCCAGTGGTCCCCTGCCAAAAAAGCAATGGACCCACCCGAGTCGGGCAGCCTGACGGCTGCACCGCATCACGGATGGAAGGCAACCGTCACACTGCTGACTACCTTCCTCGGCGCTACCGTGTTGGCGCTCGGCCTGTTTGCCGGTGGCCGCGCGGCGCGTAGCGCGGGCGTGCCGGAGGGCATGGTTGCCGTTGTCACGGTGCTGCTGGTAGGCGGCGCGTGGGTGCTGGCCACTGTGAAACTGGGCGGTGGCGGCACGGGTTACGACCATCCCCTGTATCTCGGCATTGCCCTGGGGGCGGGCTTCGTCGGGCCGGTGGTGCTGGGTGTGGTGGCCCTGCACGCCCTGCACAAGGTGCTGGACGACGAGGATATGGAATGGTGGCAGGCCGTAGCCACCGGCTGGCGCCTTACGCTGAACGTCACCGCAAAAACCAGCCGGGCCGAGTTCTGGGGCTTTCTGGCGCATTGCGCCTGGTTGTGGGCGCTGGCGCGTGTCTGCCTCATGCCGCTGGACCGCTGGATAGGCCTCGCCTTGCTGGTCCCGGTGGTGACGCTGACGGCCCGCCGCATGCTCAGCATGACGAGTCAGGAATGGCTCGAGATGGGGGTGATCGTGGTGTGCCTGCTGCTGCTTGCGCTGATGTGAGGTGCTGCGAGATGGTGACGAAGTTGCGGGCACCAAAAACAACGTTCCTGACTTGCTCTCAGGCCGTCGCCAGCTTGGCGGGTACGGCCGACTCTTTCTCCTGAACCACCGCATATTCCACAGCCAGCCGCAGCATCGTGGGTGTAACGTAGTGGCGATGCACATAGTCAATGGCCGCCATGTAAAAGCGGCCAAARGCATTCTTGCAATGAACCCGCGTACCCAGCATCACATCCACATGATGCTTGTCGACGATTTCCACGCTGACACAGGACCTGAACAGCAGATGTTTGTCATTGGCGCCCAGAATGACCTGCGCCTTGGTATCGGCTGTATTAACGCTTTGGTCAAGCACCGGGTAGCGGTTGGCGAACAGGTTGCTGGTGTCCGGTGACAACAGCGAAGACACGRGGCAGCCCAATGGCGATGTACGCAGGCCCAGGGGTTTAACCAGAACGTTGCGCAGCGCCATCAGATTGGACACACCGCTGGGCGCATTGAGCAGAAAGCCCTCCAGGACCGCGGCAAGCAGATTCGTGGCGCTGGTGTGCCCGAAGTTGGTACCGGTCACGCGCAAGCGAAAAGTGTCTTCATGATGGACGCGCAGGTTGGTCAGTTGCTGAAGCAGCAGCGAATCCACTGGTGGGCTACTGAGCTCCTTCACGCTTCGGGCGGATCCGCCATGTGACAAAAAGCCCGACGCCCCTTTCCACGAACCCCACAAGCCTCRCATCACGCCTGCGCCGCTGCGCACAGTGTTGCATACCACTCGATGGAACGTCCCGGGTGGAGCATCCAGCGACAAAGTCGTGGTCGGCACGGTATCGGCCTTGAAGTCMTTGGCCTGAAGCAACGCCTTCACCTCGTCCGGCAGCAACTCCGTCAATGATGGGATACTCGCCTTATTGGTCAGCACCTCCTGTTTCAAAGACTCCGACAAATTGCCGCCCAGTTCATTGGTATGGCAAGACAGCGCAAAAAAAACAGGGTGCAAGGAATTACGCGAGAGCGGAGAAAACTGGTGCCAGGTTTCACCGCCAAAACGCACAGTGAACATGCAGTCCGGCGGGATGTTCACAAAACGGAGGGCGCGGATGAAGTTTTGCGGGTCTTCCTGGATTTGCTGCTCCGACGCGCTGGAAAAGCGCAACTGGGCCCCACCGCTGCCCGACACTGCCGTAAATATGCGGTGCCCCGCATGGCGATGAAACGGATGGCCTTTAGGCCCCACGACGAATGAATACAGCGACGTTGCATCACCTTTGGGAAAGTTGGTCCCACCCAACTTCGCCGAGGGCTCATCCAGCTCATCGACAAACGCACTGTGCTGCCGCTGCCTGGATGCCACGCTGGCAAATAAATGGTTGCCTGCACCATGACCAATCTGGGCAATCAATGACACCTCGACGGCCAAACCGCCCGATTCGGATGGAATGCGAACCGACGGAAACGTTTCAATCACCTGTGTGAGATTCAGCATGGGTCCCTCTCTCCTTGTTACCTGGCTTTTTGTGTTTTGGCCGCAACGCGTTCCCGTTTCAGGGGCCGCGCGACCGGGCATAGTTCGAATGCATAACCCGTGAGGCTGTTGACGAGGCTGTCACCGTTGAGCTTGTAGAGCACAAACTGGCCGCTGCGCTCGCTGGTCACCAAGCCGGCGTTTTCAAGCACCGACAGGTGGCGAGAAACGGCCGGCGTGCTCATGGCAAAGCGCTCGGCCAGCTCAGTGGTGCTGAGTTCTTTCTCGGTGAGGTACGCCAGAATTTGGCGCCTGGGCCCCGAGGCGAGCGCTTCAAATATTTTGTCAAGGGATGCAGGCATTGATGTATTAACTTATTTGTTAATAACTTTATTCAAGATGGTCCGTGCTGTCAAGCGGCTTCTGGCCTGAGGCCGGCGCTTTTCTTTGCCCCATCGATCCGCTAAGCTTTGCTTCGTCCCCACTTCAGGTACCAAGGCCACCCCATGACAAGCTACTGGCTCATGAAATCCGAACCCGAAGAATGCTCGGTCGAAGACGCGCTCGCGGCGAAGGACTCAACAGTCCCCTGGGTCGGCGTTCGCAACTACCAGGCGCGCAACTTCATGCGTGACGGAATGCAAG
>NZ_JBFUCA010000323.1:0-4901 GCF_056405475.1 Polaromonas sp. P1_G4 | reverse complement strand
GTCGTCTGCCGCCGTGGCGTGCAGGGCTTCGGCCACGATGAGGACGCTGTGCGTGGCAGCGCTGACGGCCGAGAGACCGCTTTGCCGGTGCGTCCAGCGGCGGGCGTGGGCGGAGGGCGGCTGGGCGGCGTCGGCAAAGATGACTTCATGCGGCTCGGGGTGCTCTGTTTCGCCGCTGAAGGCCTGGTAGCTTTCAGCGCCGGTGGCGTAGCGCACCTCCAGCTGCTGCGCCACCCGGGCCACGTCAAACACGGCGACGGGAATGGCGAACGCAATCGACACGGCATTGCACAGGTCAACCAGCGGGTGCAGCTGCGGCAGCGAACCTTCCTTGCGGAAGCGGCGCAGCAGTGATTCAGACGCGCAGCGGTATTGCGTGGGCTTGAGGCCCATTTTTGAAAAGGTACGGCGCCAGGCCTGCACTTCGGGCAGCTCGCCTTCAGCGTTCGTGGCCAGGCGGGTGGCAGCGATGGCGTTGAAGCGGGCGACCTGGGCTGAGACGTCTGCATCGGCCGTGATGCCGGTGGCGGCCAGCACGCCGGGCACCAGCTCGGGGTAGTCGGCCCAGATGGCCGGGGAATGGCGGAAGAACATGCGCGACGGCCTTCTTTAAAAAGTGAAACAGCGGCCAGCATGCCGCCGCGCACGCCAGCCGTCTTGAACGTTATTGCAGTGGAGTTTATTCATGGCCTGCTCCCACGCGCCGGGCGTAAAGCCAAACTGGCGGGCAAACAGCCGCGTCATGTGGCTCTGGTCGGCAAAGCCACAGGCGGCGGCCACCTGCGCCAGCCCGGCGCCGCTGCGAATGAGGCTGCGCGCATGCTCGACACGCTGCTGCAGCAGCCAGGCGTGGGGAGTGAGGCCAAAGGCTTTTTCAAAACGGCGCAGAAGCTGGAACTTGCTAAGGCCTGCGGTGCGCGCCAGCTCCGTCAACGTGGGCGGGGCCAGCAAGTCAGCGGCCAGTTGGTCGCGGGCGCGGTGCAGCTCAGGTGAAGACGATGAGACTTGCGATTGCGTGACAGGCGAAACGKCATGGCGGTGCAGCAGCAGGGCGCAGGCGCGGACCAGCGACTCTTCACATGCGAGGGCATCCGCGCCGCTGCGCCCCGCACCGGCGTCCCAGCGCTGCAGGCGGCCGAGCAGGCGTTGCAACGCTGTGCGCAGGCGCACGTCTTGCGTGACGGGGCGCGTGAGTTCGATGTCAGTGGCCAGCGAGTTACCTGGCGCATCGGCCACCAGGGACGCGATGGCCGCGGGCTCAAAGTACAGCATGCGCCACCGGCGCGAAGGGCCGCCCAGCGGCCGGCCGTCATGCACCTCGCCAGGGTTGCACATGATGACATCACCGGCATAGGCATCGACCGGGCCGCGCCCGCTGGCCGAGCTTTGCGCGCCTTGCTCCATCAACCCTACGCCATACACCGCATGCCAGTGGCGGCCGAAGTGGCGCGCGCTTTCCATCTGCGTGGCGTAGATGCCGGCCCACGGTGAGCCGAAGACGCGGCCCTGGTGGGCGGGTGGTGCAGCTGAGGGGGGCATGGGCGCCATGATGCCTCGGGAATGCGCGGCGCACCAGCCCTCCCGGCGCCCTCCCTCAAGACGGCGCCCTGGTGTCAGGGCTCCGCGGCTTTTGAAGCGGTGGTATTCAGGTGGCAGRCCGAGATTTGCGACGGCGCGACTTCGATCAGGGCCGGCCGGACTTCCCGGCAAATGGGCATGACATGCGGACACCGGGGGTGAAACGCGCAACCGCTCGGAACATTCATGGGGCTCGGCATCTCGCCCGCAATCGGCCTGTACGTGAGCGGTTTCGCATCCATGCGCGGCGCGTCGGCAATGAGTGCCTTTGTGTAGGGATGGTTGGGTTGGCTAAAAAGCGTCTCTGTTTTGGCCAGCTCCACAATGCGGCCCAGATACATGATCGCCACCCGGTCGGCCAGATATTCCACCACCGCCAGGTTGTGGCTGATGAACAGGTAGGCAAGGTTTTGCTCTCGCCGCAGCTTCTGGAAAAGATTGAGAACCTGCGCCTGGATGGACACATCAAGCGCGGAAACAGCCTCATCACAGACGACCAGCGACGGCTTCAGGGCCAGCGCTCTTGCGATGGCGATTCGCTGCCGCTGCCCGCCCGAGAACTGGTGCGGATAGCGTTCGCCGTAACTGGCGTCAAGACCCACCTGTTCCAGGAGGCCTCTCACGAACGGGGCCTTGTCCTTTGCGGAAATCAGCCCGTGATAGATGGCCGCCTCGCTGAGGAGCTGGTCAACACGCAGCCGCGGATTGAGCGAGCCATAGGGGTTTTGAAAGACCATCTGGACGTTTCGGTGGACATCCGAAAGATAGGGCTTGCCCGGCACCTGATGAACCATGACGTCGCCGCTGGACGGTTCCAGAATGCCCGCGACGATTCGCCCGAAGGTTGATTTTCCACAGCCCGACTCACCCACCAGGCCGACGACCTCCCCCGCCTCGATCTGCAGGCTGACGTCACTCACCGCGGACACCTGCTTGGGTGTCTTGCGGGCCAGCTTCAATTTGTGCGCCAGTTGCCCGCTCCAGGTTTGCGCGGCACCAAACCGTTTCGAGACATTGGCCGCTTCAAGTATCGTGGTCATGAATTGTTTGTCGTATAGGGGTGAAAGCAAAGAAACTCCCGGTCTTCTGTCCGGGTCAGGCCGGGCATCTTTGTGCACGCTTGCGTTGCCCGGCTGCAGCGGGGTGCGAACGCGCAACCGGACGGCAGGTTGAGCAAAGGCGGGGTACTTCCGGGAATGGGCTTGAGCAGGGAGCCGCGATCCTGCGACTTGGGCAATGAGTCGATCAACCCGCGTGTGTAAGGATGTCTCGGCGACCTGATCACGTCAGCGACCGCGCCTTTCTCGACGATGCGGCCGGCATACATCACGCACACGTAGTCGGCAAGGTCTTTCACCACACTCAGGTCGTGCGTAATCCACACCAGTCCCGTTCCTCGCTCCTTTGTCAGCTTGCGGATCTGGTAAAGAATCTGCGCCTGAATCGTGACGTCCAGGGCGGTCGTCGGCTCGTCGGCGATGATCACGGCCGGCTCGTTGATGATGGCGTTCGCGATGGCGATTCGCTGGCGCATGCCACCCGAGAGTTCATGCGGATAGGCGCGCATTCTCTCGGCCGGCGCCGGAATTCCCACCGCGGCCAACGCGGCGCATGCCCGCTCCGTGGCATCTGACCGTGATACTTTGGCGTGAATCCGGATGGTTTCCGTCAACTGGTCTCCCACACGGATGACAGGGTTGAGCGACATCATGGGGTCCTGGAAAACCATCGCCATCTCTTTGCCCCGAATCCTGTTCCATTCGCGGGCGGAGACGGAGCGCAGGTTATTTCCCCGAAGGAGAATTTCACCGGCAACGATTCGGCCCGGAGGATCCACCAGGTTCATCAAAGACATTGCCGTCACGGACTTCCCCGATCCCGACTCGCCCACCAGGGCAACGATTTGCCCTTGCCCGACGGAGAAGGAAACGTCGTTCACCGCCCTGGCGACGCCGGCCTTGGTCTCGAAGTGGGTCGTGATCCCACTGACCTTTAACGCACTTGTGCTCATACCTGATCCAGCTTGGGGTTGAAAACAACACGCAGACGATCACCGATCAGGTTGATCGACCCCACCAGAAGCACCAATGCCAACCCCGGATAGACCGAGATCCAGTATTTGTTCGTGAGCATGTACTCGAAGCCATTGGCAATCAGCAGCCCCAGCGAAGGTTCTGTCTGGGGAAGCCCGATACCCAGGAAACTCATCGTTGCCTCCAGGCTGATGGCGTGCGCCGTCTGCAGGGTGCCGGTGACGATCAGCGTTCCCATGCAGTTCGGCAGCACGTGCCTGAACATGATCCGCCTGGGGGGCAAGCCTTGCCCCATCGCTGCCTCCACATACTCTTTTTGTTGCTCCACCAGCGCGGCCCCGCGCACATTGCGGGCGTAGTACGCCCATTGAACAATGATCAGGGCCAGCAAGGTCTTGTCTACACCCTGGCCCAGCGATGCCAAAAGTACCAGCGCGATCAGGATGGCCGGCAGGCTCAGCTGCAAGTCAACGATTCGCATGAAGAACGAATCCACACGCCCGCCAAAGTAGGCGGCCGTCAGGCCCACTGTTGTTCCGATACAAAGCGCGGCCAATGCACTCAAAAGGCCGACAGCCATGCTGATGCGAAGCCCATAAAAGATTGCACTGATCAGGTCCCGTCCGGCGCCATCGGTGCCGAGGATATGCAGCATCCCGCTCACTTCGCTGCGCGCACCCGGAACGAGTTCTGCGTCCACGATAGACACGGAGGCCAGGTCGTACGGGTTCTGCGGTGAGAAAAATGGCGCGCCCAATGCCACGATGAGCAGCAGCCCGAAGACGACCAGCGCTGCGAACGCAATTTTGCTGAGCAGGAATTGCCGCCGGATCCGGCTCCACGGGGTTTGCGCCGGCTGCGGCGCCGGCCGGGCCGCCGGCTTTTCCTCCGGATTCAACGATTCGGTCTGGATCATGGGGTCACCTCATTTTTATTTGCTGCGGGCTCTGAGCCGGGGATCAAGAATCACGTACAGGAGATCGACCAGAAGGTTGATGGAGACCACCAGAAGGACGGTGACCATCAGGTAAGCCACGACAACCGGCCTGTCGAGATGGAGGATCGAGTCAATGATGAGTTTTCCCATGCCTGGCCACGCAAAGACCGACTCGGTCACCACAGAGAAAGCGATGAGGTGACCGAACTCGAGCCCGACGGCGGTGACAACGGGAATCATCACATTCGGGGCAATGTGCCTGGCCAGGAGCCTCAACCCGGACACGCCTTTGGCACGCGCGAACCGCACATATTCCTGTTGCACCACATCGCGGGTTCCGGTCTCCGTCAGGC
>NZ_JBFUCA010000322.1:0-4909 GCF_056405475.1 Polaromonas sp. P1_G4 | reverse complement strand
CTCAAGGCACCCAAAAAGACGCTTGGGCAGAGGAAAAAACATCGAAACGCTCAAAAACTGCCGTTTTTTTGSCTGTTTCGGGCATCAAATCGCGTTCAAGCCCAATAGGAATCTGCGCGAGCAGCTATAGAAAAGATAGCAAAAATCAAACAACACCCAGACAGTGGAAGCAGCAACTACCTCGGCCATGGCAGCCTGCGGATCCTGGCCAGCGCTTCGCGCAGCCACATCACCATCAGCGCTGCGCCGGAGGCCGTACCCGCTTGCGAGCGTTGATCACACGGGCACCGGCATCAACACCATGGCAAACCCCGGTGGCAACCAGACCGGCAACGGCAAGCATCGCGGCGGTATGAACGCTTACCGCCGCGAGGGCCAGCGCCAGCGGTCCTGATCCGGTTAACCCTGCGACCGATGCCTCCCCTGCGCACAATGGAATCAGGGCCGGCACCAGCATCAAGCCGGCGCCGTGCGCGGTGGACATCATGAAAGACCAGAGCGCCAGCCCGGCATGCCCCGCCGGCGCGCGCGCCGCCCTGGGTGCGCGGCCCGACAGGTGAACCACGGCGAAGGCGGCCAGCAGGCCGCCTGCCAGGACCTGCAAGGTGAAGCGATCCAGCGCCACGCCCCCTGCCACCGCGCCGGCCACCAGCGCGATCGATGCGGTGTGCCCGGCTGCAATAGGCACCAGCGCCCGCAGCGCCTGCGACCGGTCGCGTGCACGCACGCCCCAGGCGGCAGCCAGCGCCCAGCCGGTGGCGGGGTTCAGCCCATGAAGGGCGCCGACCCCTGCCACCACAAGCCACGGCCAAAAGCTTGACATGATGTGCGCGCCGGTCGCGGACTGCTCAGGCCTTGGTGCTGCAGCACGAATCGGCTTCGGGCGCGGGCGTGAATGCGGACGCAGTTTCGTAGCGGTCGTGGTGGCGCACCCAGTCCATCTTGTAAAACCCGTCATGCTCGTCCCGGCCCTTGGGCGTGAGGTCCAGCATGTTGTAGGTGCCCATCATTACCTCCACACCGCGCCCGTAGGTCGAGTAGGTGTGGAAAACCTGGCCTGCGTCATCCTTGTAGAACAGGCTGATGCCGGGCGCTTCCTCGGCCGGGAATTCGGTCATGCCGTAGTTGTAGTTGACGGTGCCGTTGACCCTTTCCTCGGGCTTGAAGCTCACGTGAAAGTCGTAGTTGAAGTCGCTGCTGTTCGAAGAAACCCACTTGAAGTTCCAGCCCATGCGGCGGCGAAAACGCTCGATCTCGGGCAGCGTGGCGCGCGAGACGGCCACAAAACTCACGTCGCGGTTCTCCAGGTGGATCTGCATGCCGGCGGTGTGGTCTGCCATGTAAGAGCAGCTCGGGCAGCCCTGCTCCCAGCCCGGGCCGAACATGAAGTGCTGCACCATCAGCTGGCGGCGCCCTTCGAACAGGTCGGCAAGCGAGCGTTTGCCTTCGGGCGTGTCGAAGATGTAGTTTTTCTCGATACGGACCCAGGGAAGCGCACGGCGCTCGCCGGCTATCCGGTCGCGCAGGCGTGTCAGTTCTTTCTCCTGGGCCAGCAGCGTCTTGCGCTCGGCCAGCCATTTGTCTCTGGACACAACGGAGTGCTTCATGGCGGATGTTTCGGTCATGGTGGTATTCATGGTGTTCTCCTGGGTTAAACGGGTGGGTGGATGGGTAGTCCGCGCTCAGGCGCTTGCCGGTTGTTCGCGGTGCATGGCGGCCTGCACGGCAGGCCGGGCAGCGATTCGCGCCTGGAACGCCAGCAGCCTGGGAAAGGCCGACAGGTCCAGCTTGACGAACTCCGCCCAGCGCGTGACCACAAACAAATAGGCATCGGTCACCGTGAAACGGTCGCCCAACAGGAACGGTGTGCGGCCCAGCGTGGCTTCCAGCAGGCGATAGTGTTTGTGCAGGTGGGCCATGCGCGCGCTGCGAACCTCATCGCTGCAGGCTGGGTTGAACAGCGGCATGTAGCCTTGGTGYAGTTCTGAATTGATGTACCCCAGCATCTCCTGCAGGCGATAGCGCGCCATGCTGCCGCTGGCGGGTGCCAGCTGCGCCTCAGGCTTGAGGTCGGCAAGGTACTGCACAACGGCGGGGCCTTCCGTCAGTACGGTGCCGTCGTCCAGCTGGAGCACGGGCACCAGGCCTTTGGGGTTGATGGCGAGAAAGTCTTCGCCGTGCTCGGTGCGCTTGGCGACCACGTCGACCTTCACGAGTTCGATGGCGAGGCCTAACTCATTGGCCACGATGTGCGGCGACAAAGAACAGGCGGACGGGCTGTAGTAAAGCTTCATGGTTTTCTCCTTGGCTCGGTGAGCCGTTTGCTTGGGTTTGCGTTGCGTGGGTCAATGCGCTGCCCGACCCGTGCTGGTAACAGGTGCGCTCGTTATCGGTCTTTGTGACCGAATGGGGTTGTCAGCGCAGGGGGGCCTGCGCTGGGTTCTATGCGGCTTTTGCTGCTTTGGGCCGCCGAACGGCTCGGACTTTTCCGCTCTTGCCGCCGCCCGCATAGAAGAGGTCTGCGCCGTCGGACTCCAGTCCGCTGACGCCGGTGCCTTTCGGCATTTCCAGCCGCTCGAGCACGGCGCCGCTCTTCGGGTCGATGCGGCGGATCTCGCTGTCATCGCCCTCCCAGGTGCCGTGCCAGAGTTCGCCGTCCACCCACGTCACGCCAGTGACGAAGCGGTTCGATTCAATCGTGCGCTGGATGGCGCCAGTCTTCGGGTCAACCTGGTGGATCTTGCGGTCGCGGTACTGGCCCACCCACAGGCTGCCTTCGGCCCAGGTCAGGCCCGAGTCGCTGCCACTGCCGGGCGCCGGGATGGTGGCCACCACTTTGCCCGTGGCCGGGTCGATCTTGTCGATACGCGTCTCGGCGATCTGGTAGAGGTGTTTGCCGTCGAAGGCGGTRCCGGCGTCACCGGCGCATTCCAGCGTGCGCGTTTGCTCGCCACTGGCGGGGTCGAAAGCAACGATTTTTGCGCCGGTGGCGGCCCAGACGCGCTGGCCATCATGCGTGACACCGGCGACGTCGTTGACGCCGGGGAAGCTGTATTCGCGCACGATCTCGGCGGGACGCGCCTTGGGTTCGGGTTTTGCCGTGAGGGTCTTGCTGCTCATCGTTGCTCCTTAATGCACCGTCCATCGGCGCCATGGAGACAACTCTATCCAATCGGCAGCGAAGCAGGGAGTAACAAGATCGTCGTGAATCCGGCCAGCGGCGGCGCCAGCCAGCGCTGAGCCCGTGCCCGGCCCATGGAGCGCACCCGCCCACCGGCTTCCAGATCGGCCAGCGCCCGCTGCACGGTGCGCTGGCTTGCCCCGACGGCCAGCGCCAGTGCCGAAGTGGACCAAGCCGCGCCGTCAGACAGCAGCGCCACCAGCGAGGCCTGCTCGCCATCAATGGGCGGTGCCAGCACAGCCACATCGCGTTCACCACGCGGCTTCAGGATGAAGCCCCGCTCGGTGGCTTCGATGCTTGCGAGTGTTTTGACCAACGCTCGCAGGCGGCCGATTTCGACCCTCAGGCGCGCCCTGTGCGTCTCGTCAGGGCGCCTGGTGCGAAAGGCGGATTCGATCAGCGCTTCGCGGCTCACATCACCAGGCCATGCTTCGGCGAGTGAACGTGCCAGCGAGAACAACACCGGCCGCCGCGCCAGCGGCCGCCACTGGTCTCCGGCCCCCAGCCCACGGCGGCAGGCGTCGACCACCAGCGCGTCCGAAGCCAGGAGTGCCGCAACCTCATCGAGGCGCAGCGCCTGCTCGCCGCCGGCGGTGAGGCGCCGGGCGGCGGGCCGGTCAAGCGCAGCGCGCGCTTCGGTGACTTCGGCCATGAGCGCCGGCACCTGCGCACGTTCGGCCGCTGCATGCGCACGCGCCAGCGCCATCCGCGCGTCGCCGACGCGCAGCGAGCGCAGCGCTAGTTCGGCAGCAGTCAGTTCAGCCACGGCCCGCAGCGAAGGCGGCAAGCCGCGCGCATCCAGCTTCGTCAGCGCCACAGAGGCCTCATCAAGCCGACCCAGCAGCAACAGCCGTCGTGCGGTGATGAGCCACGCCTGCAGCGTATTGGCTGTGTCGGCGTGCGCCTCCAGCGTGGCCGCTGCCGCTGCCAGTGCGCGTGGTGAGCCGCCAAAGTCGCGCATGGCCATCGCTACCTCGGCTTCTGCCACAACGCAGCGTGCGCGCGCCAATTCTTCATGCACGCCAAAGCCGCGTGCGGCGCGTTTCAGGAGCTCGCGGGCGCGCGGGTGCTCGCCAAGCTGGGCCATGGCGATGCCGCGCAAAGCCAGAGCCGGCGGGTCGTCGCGCAGGGCAACGCGCTTGAGGGCACCGAGCGCATCGCCGGCGGCCAGTGCGCGGGCGGAGGCGGCAATCAGTGAATCCATGCTGACATGGTTATGCCCGTGACAGCCGCCGCGCCGGTTGCCCCCCGGCACGCGGCAGGCTGGCGCTGACCAGCGCCGCGGCCAGCGTGACCAGCCACGAGTAATACACCCACACCAGAAAAGCCAGCAGCGGCGCGAAGGCGCCGTAGATCGTGCGGTAGGTGGGCACGTTGGCCAGGTAAATCGCGAAGCCGTACTTGCCCAGCTCAAAGGCAATACCGGCCAGCAGGCCGCCCGCGATCGCATGACTCCACCGTACAACGGTGTTCGGTACAAAGCGGAACAGGCAGGTGAAGCCGATGGCGCTCAGAATGGCGGGCCCCAGGTTAATGGCATGCGGCACCCAGGCAGGCCGCGCGCCCATCAGCCCGCTGGAAGCCGCCACCAGATAAGACGCGGCCCACAGGCTGGCGCCGATGAGCACCGGCCCCGTGAGCAGCATGCCTGCGTACAAAGCCAGCCGGCGCAGCACGGGGCGTGGCTTCTTCACCTGCCATATGCGGTTCAGCGTGTTTTCCATGCTC
>NZ_JBFUCA010000321.1:0-4936 GCF_056405475.1 Polaromonas sp. P1_G4 | reverse complement strand
GGCTTTGGCAAGTGCGTTTTCCACAAAGGTGCGAAAGGGCTCGTCAGCCTCCGGCAGGCCCAGCTCGGCCTGGCTGACCAGCGTCAGGCCCAGGGGAAGGAGCATGGCCTTGAGCTCGGCGAGTTTGCCCTGGTTGTTCGACGCAAGTACGATTTTCATAAGCAAAAAATGGCTCCAGGCCAATAGGGGTCTGCGCGAGCAGCTATTAATTTGATAGCGACTGTTTCTGCATGCCGACCAGTTCGACGATGCCTTTTTCGGCCAGAACCAGCAGCGCGTCCATTTCCTTGCGCGAGAACGCCGCACCTTCGGCGGTGCCCTGCACTTCCACGTAGTTGCCGGCGCCGGTCATGACGACATTCATGTCGGTGTCGCAGGCGGAGTCTTCGGTGTATTCCAGGTCCAGCAGGGGCGTACCCCGCACGATGCCGACCGAAATTGCCGCGACGTGGTCGATGATGGGGGTTTGCTGGAGCTTGCCGCTGGCCAGCAGGGTATTAACGGCGTCCTGCGCAGCCACAAAAGCGCCGGTGATGCTGGCGGTGCGGGTGCCGCCGTCAGCCTGAATCACGTCGCAATCAAGATGGATGGTGCGCTCGCCGAGTTTCTTCAAGTCAAACACCGCCCGCATCGACCGGCCGATGAGGCGCTGGATTTCCTGGGTGCGGCCGCTTTGCTTGCCGCGGGCGGCTTCGCGGTCTCCGCGGGTGTGCGTGGCGCGGGGCAGCATGCCGTATTCGGCGGTGACCCAGCCTTCGCCGCTGCCCTTTTTGTGGCCGGGCACTTTTTCTTCAACGGAGGCGGTGCAGAGCACCTTGGTGCCGCCGAACTCGATGAGCACCGAGCCTTCGGCGTAGGCCGTGTAGTGGCGGGTGATGCGCACGGGGCGCAGGGCGTCGGCCGCACGCGCGCCGCTTCGTTCAAACTGACTCATGGTGGATGGCTTTCTGGCAAGGCGCCGGATTGAATGGCGGAATTGAGGGGGAACGGAATTGGAATGGAGCGGAAACGGGAGAGGCAAGCGGCGCCGAAGGCGCAGCCACCGAAACGGCTAACCCGGGGTATCAGGCTTTTCTTGCGGCTGAGCGGCGAATGGCTTCGTTGATTTCAGCGATGGAGCGTTCAATGGTCGCTTCGTCAAGGTCGTCCACCACGGTATCCAGCACGCCGGCCTGGATGGTCGAGGCGAAAACGCCGTCCATGATGCTGTCGGTAGACACCCCCCGGGTGGATTCGAAGGCGTCAGGCGTTTCCCACTCCATGGCCAGCACGGTGACGTTGTCGCTGTGTTCGCCGCCGGTACGCAAGGCATTTTCAACCAGGTCGGGGACGGCATCCGAAACCCCTTTGCCGGCCAGCTGGCGGACAATTTCCTCGTCACTCAGGCTGCCCCAGAGACCGTCGGAGCAGAGCAGCAGCTTGTCGCCCTGCTGCAGGGTCACGGGCCCGGCAACGTCAAAAACAGGTTTTGTAGGAGAACCGAGGCAGGTGAACAGGATGTTGCGGTTGATGCGTTCGAGCTTGATGACGCCGGCGCTCTGCTGCTCCAGGTAGGAGTGGTCGCGGGTACGTGTCAGCAGTTCGCCGTCTCGCACCACATACAGGCGTGAATCGCCGCAATGGACCCAAGTGGCTCCGGTGCCCTGCAAAATCGCCGCGACCAGCGTGGTGCGGGGCGTGTCGAGCATGCCTTTTTCGCTGGCGTAGCGAATGATCTGGTGGTGCGCCGCCATCAGCGCGGTGGAAAGAAATTCGGTGGTGTCTTCAATGACAGGGCGCGCTTCTTTCTGGTACAGCGCGGAAATGGTCTGCAGCGCAAGCTGCGCCGCCACTTCGCCTTCAGGATGGCCGCCCATGCCGTCTGCCAGCACAAACAGGCCCGACTCTCGCGTGTAGCAATAGCCCATCCGGTCTTCATTCTTCTCGCGCCCGCCTTTTCGGCTTACCTGAAAGACTGAGAATTTCATTTGAATTTAGTCGCGTAGCCAGTGGCCTTGCGCGCTGTTTTTTTCGTGTCAGACACCATATTGTCAAACTGAAGGCGAACCTTTTCGCTGACGGTGAGTTTGGTGTAACGACGCTCACCTTCCCTGCTCAATTCTTTTTGCAATGCAAATACCGACTGCGGCCGTGACAAGGGGTCAAGGGACATGCACCACTCTACAACTTCAATCAGGTTGTCGGAATACACGCCACGCAAACGGGACAGGGCTAGCGACAAACGGTCTTTTTCAAGGCGCTGCGGCGCGTCATTGGGGGGGTAGCCCTGCATGGTGGCGTAAATGCAGGCACCGATCGCATAGATATYGGTCCAGGGACCCATGGAGGAGTCCCTGCGGTACATCTCGGGGGCAGCAAAGCCCGGGGTGTACATGGGGCGGATGAAGTTGCCTTCCTTGCTCAGCACCTCTCGGGCTGCGCCGAAGTCGATCATGACGGCACGGTTATCGTCGGTAATGAAGATGTTGGCGGGCTTGATGTCCAGGTGGAGCATCTTGTGCTGGTGCACGATGCGCAATCCCCGAAGGATTTCGTCGAAAAGCGAACGGATGGTCGACTCGCGGAAAACCTTCTGCTTTTTCAGCTCACGGGCCGTGATGATGAAATCCTGCAGGGTTCCGCCCTCCAGGTAATTCATGACCATGTAAACGGTCTCGTTTTCACGGAAGAAATTCAGCACACTGACCACGGAGCCGTGTGAAATCTGGGCCAGCGAACGGCCTTCTTCGAAGAAACTTTTGAGTCCCAGACGATACAGCGAGAGCTTTTCAGCCTGGACCTGCGGAAGCAATTCCCCCGGGGCCCGGCCAGCCAGGGACGACGGCAGGTACTCCTTGATGGCGACCTGCTGGCCCTCGTTGTCGACGGCCAAGTAAACTACGCCAAAGCCACCGGCTGAAAGCTTTCGCACAACACGATAGCCACCAATCACGGTGTCGGGCGGCAATGGTGCGGGCTTGACCTTTGACATAATTTGGGATGAGCCAGAATGACTTGGTCAGTCTGGGTCTTGTTCTCTCTCTAGTAAAGCGTATTTTTAAATGTCAGTTTACAGCATGACGGGTTATGCAGCCGTGCAATCGAGCATGGCGCAATCCGCCCCGGAAACTGAATCGGGCGCGGATGCCAGCTCCCGTCTGGGCGTCGAAATACGCTCCGTCAACAGCCGGTTTCTTGATTTGGCGTTTCGCCTGCCCGACGAATTGAGGCAGGCCGAGCCCGCATTGCGCGAATTGCTCACCGGCAAGCTCAAGCGCGGCAAGGTAGAAGTGCGGGTTTCGCTGGAAAGTACCTCGGCCGGCACCCTGCGCGCGCCATCTTCGGCAACCTTGCAACGGCTCGGATCGCTGGAGGACAGCATCAAATCCTGGCTGCCGCAGGCACCCGCACTCAGCGTGGCAGATATTCTGCGGATCGCCACCAATGAGGACAAAAAACCACATGACTACAGCGATGAGCTGCTCAAGCTGGCCAAAAAGGCCTTGAAAGAGCTGATGGCGGCCCGCGAACGCGAAGGCGCCCGGCTGGCCGACATGCTGCTTGACCGCACGGGACAGCTGCGTGCGCTAGCAGCGCTGGCGGTACCCATGGTGCCCAAACTGGTTGAGCAACAGAAAACCCGCTTCCTGGAACGCTGGAAAGAAGCCATGGCGCTGTCGGACGGCGCCACGCTGCCGGAAGTTGCACAGGACCGGGCGCTGACAGAGGCCACAGCCTTTGCCATCCGCATTGACGTCGCGGAAGAAATCACCCGCCTCTCCTCGCACCTGGATGAAATTGACCGCCTTCTGGCAAACGGCGGGGAACTGGGCAAGCGCCTGGATTTCCTGATCCAGGAGCTGCACCGCGAAGCCAATACACTGGGCTCCAAATCGGCRTCCCTCGAGCTGACACGCATTTCTGTCGACATGAAAGTGCTGATAGAGCAGATCCGTGAGCAGGTCCAGAACGTCGAATAGCCCCGCCCCTAGCCTAAAACACCGAAATCACCGCCCAGGACGCATGGACTACCCCGGAAACCTCTTTGTTGTAGCCGCCCCCAGCGGGGCCGGCAAATCCAGCCTGGTCAAAGCCCTTCTTGAACTGGATTCACGCATCCAGCCCGCAGTGTCACACACCACACGCCCTCCGCGCGGCCAGGAAAAGCACGGCAGGGAGTACTTTTTTCTCTCGCCCGAGGACTTTGACGGCATGGTGCTGCGCGACTCCTTCCTGGAATGGGCACATGTACACGGCCACCGCTACGGCACCTCGCGGCAGACCATTGAGGAGCGAATCGCCACCGGCGCCGACGTGATTCTGGAAATAGACTTTCAGGGCGCGATCAACATCAAACGGATTTTTGCCAATGCGGTGCTGATTTTCATACTCCCGCCAAGCTGGGAAGAGTTGCGCTCGCGCCTGCAGCGGCGTGGCGAAGACAGTGCCGAAGTCATCGAATTGCGGCTCAAAAACGCGGCCACCGAGATGGCCCAGGCCCGGGAATTCGACTTCGTTATAATTAACGAGTTATTTGAGCGGGCAGTTTTCGACCTGAAAACCATTGTGCATGCCCAACGGCTCAAGTTTTCGGCCCAGCGGCGAGCCCGCGCCGAAACCTTCCAGGCCCTTCAAATTCCCTGATTTCACCCGCTTTCCCCGTTATCGATCACACCGGAGATCACCATGGCCCGCATTACCGTTGAAGACTGCCTCGAAAAAATCCCGAACCGCTTCCAGCTGGTTCTGGCTGCCACCTACCGTGCACGCATGCTCAGCCAGGGGCATGCCGCCAAGATTGAAAGCAAGAACAAGCCTGGCGTCACCGCCCTGCGCGAGATCGCAGAAGGCAAGATTGGCCTCGAAATGCTGAAAAAAGTGCCCTCCTGAGTCAAATCCGGCACCGAAAAAAAGCACCGCAATGCGGTGCTTTTTGCATTTATGGCCTCATAAAGTC
>NZ_JBFUCA010000320.1:0-4939 GCF_056405475.1 Polaromonas sp. P1_G4 | reverse complement strand
TAGTACGCGAAGCGACAAGCGTGGGGGCTTTTGAATGACTGGCTGGCAAACACTGCTTTATAAAGAAACCTTGCGCTTCTGGAAAGTGGGTTTCCAGACGGTCGGAGCCCCGGTGTTGACCGCCGTGCTCTACATGCTGATCTTTGGTCACGTGCTGCAGGATCAAGTGAAGGTCTACGACCAGGTCAGCTACACCGCCTTCCTGGTGCCGGGCCTCGTGATGATGAGCGTGTTGCAGAACGCGTTCGCCAACAGCTCTTCCTCGCTGATCCAGAGCAAGATCATGGGCAGCCTGGTGTTTGTGCTGCTCACGCCGCTGTCGCACTGGCACTGGTTTTTTGCGTACGTCGGCTCGTCCGTCGCACGTGGCCTGCTGGTGGGAGCGGGCGTATTTGCCGTCACCGTGTTCTTTGGCCAACCCGTCTTTGTGGCGCYGCTGTGGATTGTGCTGTTTGCGGTGCTGGGCGCCGCCATGCTGGGCGCACTGGGCGTCATCGCCGGGCTGTGGTCTGAAAAGTTCGACCAGATGGCAGCCTTCCAGAATTTCGTCATCATGCCCATGACCTTCCTGAGCGGCGTGTTTTATTCGATCCACTCGCTGCCGCCGTTTTGGCAAAAGGTCAGCCACCTGAACCCGTTTTTCTACATGATCGACGGTTTTCGCTACGGATTCTTTGGCGTCAGCGATGTTTCGCCCTGGCTGAGCCTGGGGATTGTTTTGACGGCCTTGCTTGTCGTTAGCTCCGTTGCCGTGAACATGCTGCGCACCGGCTACAAAATAAGACACTGACTGAAACCAAAACATATGACCAGCGAAGAACTTCAATCCATCATCACCGCAGGCCTGCCGTGCGAACATATCGAGCTGTCGGGCGACGGGCGCCATTGGTACGCGACAATCATCTCCAGCACCTTTGAGGGCCTGCGCTTGATCCAGCGCCACCAGAAGGTGTACGCCACGCTGGGTGGCCGCATGCAGACCGACGAAGTGCATGCGCTGTCGATGAAAACGTATACGCCCACCGAATGGGCCAACAACAACACGCAATAAAAGAACATGGACAAATTACTCATCAGGGGCGGCAAATCACTCGCCGGCACGGTCGAAATTTCCGGCGCCAAGAATGCCGCGCTCCCGGAGCTTTGTGCAGCCCTGCTGACGGCCGACACGGTGACGCTGCAGAACGTGCCGCGCCTGCAGGACGTGGCCACCATGCTCAAGCTGGTGCGCAACATGGGCGTGCAGGCCGAACGCAGCCAGGACGTGCCCAGCACCGTGGTGCTCAATGCCGGCGGCCTGAGCTCACCGGAAGCCCCTTATGAGCTCGTCAAGACCATGCGCGCTTCCGTGCTGGCCCTCGGCCCGCTGCTGGCGCGCTTTGGCGAAGCGACTGTGTCACTGCCCGGCGGCTGCGCCATTGGTTCGCGGCCGGTCGACCAGCACATCAAGGGCATGCAGGCCATGGGCGCTGAAATCGCCGTGGAGCATGGCTACATGATCGCCAAGCTGCCGGCTGGTCAGAAGCGGCTCAAGGGCACCAGCATCACCACCGACATGGTGACGGTGACCGGCACTGAAAACTTCCTGATGGCCGCCAGCCTGGCAGAAGGTGAAACCATCCTGGAGAACGCCGCACAGGAGCCCGAGATTGGCGACCTGGCTGAAATGCTCATCAAGATGGGCGCGAAGATTGAAGGTCACGGCACGCGCCGTATCCGTATCCAGGGCGTGGAGCGCCTGCATGGCTGCACCCACCAGGTGGTGGCCGACCGCATTGAAACCGGGACCTTTTTGTGCGCGGTGGCCGCTGCCGGCGGCGACGTTGTCTTGAAGCATGGCCGAGCCGACCACCTCGATGCCGTGATCGACAAGCTGCGTGAAGCCGGTGCCGTGGTGACTGCGGGTGAGGGTTTTATCCGCATCCAGGCCAGCGGCCGAATGAAGGCGCAATCCTTCCGCACGACTGAATACCCCGGCTTCCCGACCGACATGCAGGCCCAGTTCATGGCGCTGAACGCCATTGCACAGGGCAGCAGCACGGTGACGGAGACAATCTTTGAAAACCGTTTCATGCACGTCAACGAGATGGTGCGCCTGGGCGCCAAGATCCAGATCGAAGGCAAGGTCGCGGTCATGGAGGGTGTTGAAAAGCTGTCGGGCGCCACCGTGATGGCCACTGATTTGCGCGCCTCCGCCAGCCTGGTAATTGCCGGCCTGGTGGCCGAGGGCGAAACCATGGTGGACCGCATTTACCACCTGGACCGCGGCTATGACCAGATGGAAGCCAAGCTGCGCGGAATCGGTGCCGACATAGAACGAGTCAAAGCATGATCACCCTGGCGTTATCCAAAGGCCGCATCTTCGACGACATCCTGCCGCTGCTGCGAAGCGCCGGCATCGAGGTACTCGACGACCCGGAAAAATCCCGCAAGCTGATTCTGGACACCAACCAACCCGGCCTGCGTGTGGTGCTGGTGCGTGCCACCGACRTGCCCACCTATGTGCAGTACGGCGGCGCCGACCTCGGCGTGGTCGGCAAAGACACTTTGCTCGAATCCGGCAGCCAGGGCCTGTACCAGCCGCTCGACCTGCAAATCGCCAAATGCCGCATCAGCGTGGCGGTGCGCGAAGGTTTTGACTACGCCGCCGCCGTGCGCCAGGGCTCGCGCCTGAAAGTGGCCACCAAGTACGTGGCGATTGCCCGCGACTTTTTCGCCACCAAGGGGGTGCACGTCGACCTGATCAAGCTCTATGGCAGCATGGAGCTCGCACCGCTTACAGGCCTGGCCGACGCGATCGTCGATCTGGTCTCCACCGGCAGCACGCTCAAGGCCAACCACCTGGTCGAGGTCGAACGCATCATGGACATCAGCTCGCACCTCGTCGTGAACCAGACCGCGCTCAAGCTCAAGCAAGAGCCCATCCGCAAGCTGATCGATGCCTTCGCCGCCGCCACGGCCACACCTTGAGTCTTGATGCTATGAAATTAATAGCTTCTCCCGCACGACTGTCAACGGTCTCGGCAACTTTTGATGCTGATTTCAAGGCGCGGCTGCATTGGTCCGCCGACACTGACGCGGCCATCGAGCAGCGCGTGGCCGACATCCTGGCCGATGTGCAACAGCGCGGCGATGCGGCGGTGCTGGAATACACCGCGCGGTTTGATGGCCTGTCAGCTGCGTCGATGGCTGGGCTGGAACTGACGCAGGCGGATTTCAAGGCCGCATTTGATGCCATTCCCGCTGCCCAGCGCGAGGCCCTGCAGGCCGCAGCCGCCCGGGTGCGCAAGTACCACGAGGCACAGAAGAAGGCATCGGGAGAGAGCTGGAGTTATCGCGACGAAGACGGCACGCTGCTGGGCCAGAAGGTCACGCCGCTGGACCGGGTGGGCATTTACGTTCCGGGCGGCAAGGCTGCCTACCCCTCCAGCTTGCTCATGAACGCCATCCCCGCCCACGTGGCTGGTGTGCAAGAGATCATCATGGTGGTGCCAACGCCCGTGCGCGGCAGCGTGGCCACGGGCGGCTCGGGCGACCAGGCGGCGTCGAGCAAAGGCGAGCGCAATGAGCTCGTGCTGGCCGCCGCCTACGTGGCCGGCGTCACCCGCGCCTTCACCATCGGCGGCGCGCAGGCCGTGGCTGCGCTGGCCTACGGCACGCAGACCGTGCCCAAGGTCGACAAGATCACCGGCCCCGGCAACGCCTATGTTGCCAGCGCCAAAAAGCGCGTTTTTGGCACGGTGGGCATCGACATGATTGCCGGCCCGTCTGAAATCCTGGTGCTGGCTGACGGCAGCACGTCGGCCGACTGGGTGGCCATGGACTTGTTCAGCCAGGCCGAGCACGACGAACTCGCGCAAAGCATCCTGCTGTGCCCCGACGCCGCGTATATCGATGAAGTGCAGGCCGCTATCGACCGCCTTTTGTCCGAAATGCCGCGCGCCGAAATCATCGCCAAGTCCCTCACCGGCCGCGGTGCACTGATCCACACCCGCAGCATGGAAGAGGCCTGCGAGATCAGCAACCGCATCGCACCCGAACACCTCGAAGTCTCCAGCCGCGACCCGCACAAGTGGGAGCCCTTGCTCAAGCACGCCGGCGCCATCTTCCTGGGCGCCTACACCAGCGAATCGCTGGGCGACTACTGCGCCGGCCCCAACCACGTGCTGCCCACCAGCGGCACGGCGCGCTTCAGTTCGCCACTGGGTGTCTACGACTTCCAGAAACGCTCCAGCCTTATTGAGGTCAGCGAAGCCGGTGCGCAGGTCCTCGGCAAGATCGCCGCAGAACTTGCTTATGGCGAGGGCCTGCAGGCGCATGCCCGCGCCGCCGAAATGCGGCTTTCCAAACCCGATTGAATCGTAAATGACCCGCATTTTCAGATCGCTGAATCTTGTCGTTGCTGCTTGCATTGCGCTGGCAGGATTGCAGGGCTGCGCGTCCGTGGTGCAACCCTCAGAGAAACCTCCCAATGCGATTGAGCTTTCAGGAGTGGTCTCCGAAGTGTCTGCCTCGCCCTACTATGGTTTGAGTTCGGTTCAGCAAAGTAGCGCGACGCTTGCAGGGGGCTCTGCTGGCGTCATGCTGGCCAACGCCATTGGTGCGCAGCAGGGCAATCGCGACGTCAGCTCCATCGTGGTGACCGTTTCAAACATCTTGTCGCTGACGCTTCCTGTGAGTGGTACTTTCCGGTCCGGCGAATGCGTGAAGCTTTTTGTAGATCCCATGTTCAGGGAGCTGCTGAACCGCAAAGACGTGGCCAACAGGAGCATGCCCACGGGCTCCGCTTTCGTGCAGAAAAGCAGCTGCTGAGCGAACCGGCACTCACAATACCGCCAGACAGAGTCAATTCACCCATCATGAAACAGTCAGACGCCTCACTGGCTCCCAAGCTCAAAAAACTGATCCGCCAGGACGTGCAGTCCATGCATGCTTACGC
>NZ_JBFUCA010000319.1:0-4958 GCF_056405475.1 Polaromonas sp. P1_G4 | reverse complement strand
CTGCTGGCTCTGGCCTCGGAGCTGATCTTTGTGACGGTGGTCATCTTGCCGATCGCGCCCTTCGTGATGCTTCAGGCCGCCATTTGGGGACCCGGTTTTGCCGCAGTGTTTGGCTTCGCGGCCTTTCTCTTCCTGTGGTGGCTGGTCCAGCCCTCGCCCGGCACGGTTGGCCGGCACACCATTGGCCGTGAAGATGCACCCGCACTCTTTGAGATGGTGGACGGCTTGTGCACCGGCGCCGCGGCGCCGCGCATCCACCGCATCGTGCTGGACAACGAACTGAACGCGGCGGCTTATCAAACCGGCGGTTTCCTGTCGTTGTTTGGCAGCCGCCGCACTCTCATACTGGGTGTCCCCTTGCTGAAGATGCTGAACAAGGACGAAGTGAAAGCCGTCATCGCGCACGAGCTGGGGCACTTTTCCCGCAACCACGGGCGTCTGGGTCACTGGATCTACAGGGTGCGGGCCAAATGGGACCACTACCTTCACATGCAAGGCAACGACAGCTTCGTGGATGGGGGGCTGAAGGCCATCGCGTCCTGGTTTGTTCCCTACTTTGTCTCGCGATCATCCAGCTGGTCCCGTCAGTGTGAATTCGAGGCCGACGCCGTCGCAGCGCGGACTTCCTCAGCGCGCCACCTCACCGACGCTCTTGCCAGGCTGGAATTTATTTCTTTTCTTCTGGCCCGGAAACTGCCCACACAACTGAGCAGCCTGCGCATGCAATCGACGCAAGCGCCCGGCAACTTCTGGGGGCTGACATCCGATCTTGTCGAGGCCCATGGCAGCTTCATGCCGCAGGCGCTCGCGGAGGGAGCCAGCCGCCCACGGCGTGCGCAAGACACCCACCCGCCGCTGCATGAACGTGCGGCGGCGCTGGGCCTGCAGGTCGAGTCGCCTCCGCTTGAAACCTCGCCCTGTGCTGGAGACATGCTTCTGGGCAAAGAGTGGACCCGGTTCCTGACGGCCTGCAATGAGGATTGGCAGAAAACACGCAGGCCAACTGGCGATTCGACCACCTACGGATGCGGTGGCTGGTGGCCGGTGGGGTGCATGTGCTCTTCTCCGAACAAACACCCGCCCAGACCGAACTGGCGACGGCGATTGTGCAAGAGCAGTTGCAGAGCGACGACTCAAGCCTGGCCCTGCTGTCTGCAGCGGCAGCCCGCCATCCCGAAATGGCCATGGCCCGGTTCTACTTCGGCCTGGCGTTGCTCGAAAGAGGCGACAACGCCGGCGTCGAGGAATTGCGGCAATCGATCCGGCTGGACAAACGCATCGCCCTCGGGGCGCAGAACGTTATTTGCGGCTATCTCGCATCGCACGGCGACCCGAAGGCCGCACGTGAAGCCGTCATACGCCGCCGCTACACGCACAGGAGGCTGACGCCGCTGTATGAGCAGTTGTGGGAGGCCCTTCTGTGCCGCCCTGTACGCGCCATCGCACCCGGTGCGGTGCCGCTTCTGGCGGAGGTGCTGGCGGGTGAACCACTGACCGACGGCTGCTGGGCGGTGCAGCTGGACCTGCCCGACGYGGCGAACCTTTCCCACACCGTGAATATCCTCGTGGTGCGGATTGACCATGAGCAAGCCCATAAAACCGGCCTTGGCGAAGACGATCTTCGCGCGCGCTACCAGAACTACCTTCAGGCCGTCACACCGCCCGACCAGCTGGCGATGGTGAACACGGTCTATACCTCCGAGGCGCTCAATCCACGCCTGCTCAAGCAACTGCAGGCCGTTCCCGGCAGCGTCGTCATCGCGCCGGCCAGGCCCCTGAATCTGGATATCATCCGGATTGATTCCATCTGAACACCATGAAAATCCGCATGATCTTCGCCCGCGCCGCCAATGGCGTGATAGGCCGCGACAACACCATCCCCTGGCGCCTGCCGGAAGACATGGCGCGCTTAAAGCGCCTGACCACCGGCTGGCCGGTCATCATGGGCCGCAAGACCTGGGATTCGCTGCCGGTGAAATTCCGGCCGCTGCCGGGCCGCGCCAACATCGTCATCACGCGGCAGCCTGATTGGAAAGACACCGGTGCCTCGACGGCCGCGAGCCTGGCCGACGCGTTGGCGCTGTGTGCCTCGTCGGCCGAAGTTTGGATTCTGGGCGGCGCGCAAATCTACGCGCAGGCGATGCCGCTGGCCGAGCGCATCGAAGTCACCGAGATTGCCGAAGAGATTGAAGGCGACGCCTACGCGCCGACGCTGGGGCCCGAATGGCGGGTGGCCGCGCGTGAAGACCACGTGTCAGCCAACGGAATGAAGTTCAGCTTCATCACCTATCAAAAATAGACCTGTAATAACTCAAGCAACGCATAACAACACACAAAGGAACTGATATGTCAGGAGGCGGATTTCACGTACACGGGCCCCACGACCATGAGCTCGAGCATGCGGCGCAGGGGGGTCATGGCGGCCACGACAACGGCGGCATGATCGCGCAAATCGCGGTCATCACGGCCATCATTGCCACCATAGGCGCCATCTTTGCGTACATGGGCGGTGCCACGCAGGCCAATGCGGGCCTGTATAAAAACAACGCGGCCATCAAGAAGACGGAAGCTTCCAACCAGTGGAATTACTTCCAGTCGAAAAGCACCAAGCAGTCGCTGGCCGAACTCGCCCGCGACCTGGCGCCAGGGGACAAAAAAGCCGGCTACCAGGGCAAGGTAGACCGCTACGAAAAGGAAAAGAACGAGATCAAGGTGGTCGCCGACAAACTGGAAGCCGAGGCCACCACCTGGGACAAATCGTCCGATGAGCAGATGCACCAGCACCACCGCTGGGCGCAGGCTACCACGGTGCTGCAGGTGGCCATTGCCCTGGCGGCCATTGCGCTGCTGACCCGCAAGAAGTGGCTTGAATACGGCATGTTCGTCGTGGCCGGCGTGGGGCTGGTCATCGGCGTATTTGCCTTGCTACATATTTAATAGCTGCTGGCGCAGGTCCTTATTGGGCTGGAGCACTAAATCATGAAAATTTCCACCTGGAACGTCAACTCCCTCACTGCGCGGCTCGCGCATGTGCTGAACTGGCTTGCGGCCAATCCAGTCGATGTGTTGTGCCTGCAAGAGCTCAAGATGACGGACGACAAGTTCCCGCTGGAAGCGCTCAAGGCCGCCGGCTATGAGGCCGCCGCATTCGGCCAGAAAACCTACAACGGCGTGGCGATCCTTTCGCGCACGCCGCTGCGCGACGTGGTGAAAAATATTGTCGGTTTTGAGGACGAGCACTCACGCGTTATTGCCGCCACGGTGGACGGCCCTGCGGGCCCCATCCGGGTGCTGAACGGCTATTTCGTCAATGGGCAGGAGCCCGGCAGCGAAAAGTTCGCCTACAAGATGCGCTGGCTGGGAGGTCTGCAGGCTTATGTGCGCGCGGAGATGGCAGCCCACCCACAACTGGTGTTGCTGGGCGACTTCAACATCACACCGGAAGACCAGGATTCGTTCGACCCGGAGGGCTTGCGCGACACCATTCACCACACGAAGGAAGAGCGTGAGCATTTCCGCCAGCTGGTGGCGCTGGGCCTGACCGACAGTTTCCGCATGTTCGAGCAGCCGCCCAAAAGCTTTTCATGGTGGGACTACCGCATGCTCGGTTACCAGAAGAACCGTGGCCTGCGCATCGACCACATCCTGGTCAGCGACGCCCTGAAGCCGCAAGTCAAAGGCTGCACCATAGACCGCGTACCGCGCAAATGGGAAAAGCCCAGCGACCACGCGCCGGTGACCCTGGAATTGAGCTAACCCCCGTCCAGGCTCACTGCGTGTAGCCCGTTCCCCCCTTTCAGGGGGCGAGGCCAGCGGTCTGGCAAAGCCAGTCCCGCGGCCTCCGCTGGTGAAAATCCCCGCTGGTCACGCCACTGAACTCTTCAAGCCAGCATGAGCCGTGGAACCGGCTTTGCCGGGCCACAGGCGGGCGGCCCCCTCGGGGGGCAGCGACCCACACGCAGTGGGGGAGCGTGGGGGCTCCATCTACTCCAGATTGAGTTCCTGAATCTTGCGCGTGATAGTGTTGCGGCCTATGCCCAACTTTTGAGCCGCCTCAATGCGGCGCCCGCGTGTATTGACCAGTGCGGTCTGGATCAGCTTGGATTCAAAACGCCGGGTCAGCACATCCCACACGTCGCTGCGACCGGTCGCCAGCAACGCCAGAGCTTCTGCTTCAAGACCACTTTCCCAGCTCTGTTCAGGGCCAGAGACCGGCGGAACCGGTACGGCCGCTTCAGCCCCATGGCTGGCAGGAATTTTCTCCGCGGCGCCTGCCGACCACTCCACTTTGGCCACCCCAGCCTTCTCGGCAAAAACCGGGTTTCTGCCCGATTCGGGAACAATGCCCAGCACTTCGGGTGGAAGATCCTTGGGCTCAATCACCTGCGCCGGTGCCATAACGGTGAGCCAGTGGCAAATGTTTTCAAGCTGGCGCACATTGCCGGGGAAACCAAAGTTGCTGAGCTGCTGCAGCGCCGTGTCGGAAATCCGCTTGGGCTCCACACCGAGCTGCTTGGCGCTTTGCTGCAGGAAGTGGCGTGTCAGCATGAAGACATCCTCGCGCCGCTCGCGCAGTGCGGGCAGGCGCAGGCGGATCACGTTGAGGCGGTGGAACAAATCCTCGCGGAAGCCGCCTTCCTTGACGCGCTGCTCCAGGTCCTGGTGGGTAGCGGCGATCACACGCACGTTGGCCTTGACGGCGTTGTGCCCGCCGACGCGGTAGAAATGGCCGTCGCTCAGCACACGCAAAAGGCGCGTCTGCAAGTCAAACGGCATGTCGCCGATTTCATCGAGGAAGAGCGTACCGCCCTCAGCTTGTTCAAAGCGGCCGCGCCGCATGGTCTGCGCGCCGGTGAACGCGCCGCGCTCATGGCCGAACAGTTCGCTCTCCAACAAATCCTTGGGGATGGCCGCGGTATTAATGGCCACAAAGGGCCCGTTGGCGCGGGGCGAATGCT
>NZ_JBFUCA010000318.1:0-4964 GCF_056405475.1 Polaromonas sp. P1_G4 | reverse complement strand
CGGTTGTACCGTGCTGCGCTGGTTTGAGGCGCTGGAAGCGGCATGCCTGCGCATCAAGCAGCACCGCGCCGACGCGCTGGTGGTGTCGCTGGGGCTGGACACCTTTGCCGAAGACCCCATCTCCAAATTCGCGCTGCTGCCTGGCGACTTTATCCGCCTGGGCGAACGCCTGGGCAAGTTGGGGTTGCCCACGGTATTTGTGCTCGAAGGCGGTTACGCCGCCGCGGCGCTGGGCACCAATGCCGTCAACGTCATTGAAGGTTTCGAGGGCGTCTGATATGGACCAGGTCGACTGTGTGGTGATTGGTGCAGGCGTGGTGGGCCTGGCGGTGGCGCGTGCGCTGGCCTTGCAGGGCAGGGAGGTAATGGTGCTGGAAGCCGCCGACGCGATAGGCGCAGGCACCAGCTCGCGCAACAGCGAGGTGATTCACGCCGGCATTTACTACCCACAGGGCTCGCTCAAGGCGCGGCTCTGCGTAGAAGGCAAGGGCCTGCTGTACGACTACTGCGCGGAACGCGGCATAGGCCACAAGCGCTGCGGCAAGCTGATCGTAGCGACCAGCGAGGCTCAGGTGGCGCAGCTGCAGGCCATCCGTGAAAAGGCCGCCGCCAACGGCGTGAACGACCTGGTACTGTTGACCCGCGAAGAAGCCCGGGCGATGGAGCCGCAACTCGAATGCGTGGCGGCGCTGCATTCGCCCAGCACCGGTATTGTCGACAGCCACGGCCTCATGCTGGCGCTGCAGGGCGATCTTGAGAATGCAGGCGGGCTTGTGGTGCTTAATTCGCCCCTGGCCCATGCGGAGTGTGCGCAAGCAGCTATTAATTTAATAGCAAAAGACGGTACGGAACTGCAAGCCAGGACCGTCGTCAACGCCGCCGGGCTGCAGGCCCAGCACCTGGCCAGCCGCTTTGCCGGCTTTCCGGCGCAGCATGTGCCGCCCAGCCATTACGCCAAAGGCAACTACTTCACCTTGCCCGGCCGTTCGCCCTTCAGCCGCCTGATCTACCCCGTGCCCGAAGCCGCCGGCCTGGGCGTGCACCTGACCATCGACCTAGGCGGCCAGGCCAAGTTCGGGCCCGATGTGCAATGGGTCGATTCACCCGACGACCTGGTGGTGGACCCGGCGCGCGGCGATGCTTTTTATGCCGAAGTACGCAAGTACTGGCCCGCATTGGCCGACGGTGCGCTCATGCCGGGTTATTCGGGCATACGCCCCAAGATCCAGGCGCCTCATGAGGCTGCCAAAGATTTTCTGATCCAGGGACCGCGTGATCACGGCGTGGCAAGGCTCGTCAATCTTTTTGGTATTGAATCGCCAGGGCTGACAAGCTCACTGGCAATTGGCGACTATGTGGGCCGGATGTTGCAAACGGCTTGATCTTTACTGCGCCGCCCACCCGCCATCCATGTTCCAGGCCACGCCGCGCACATTATTGCCGGCCGGTGAGCAGAAAAACACCGCCAGCGCGCCCAGCTCTTCGGGTGTGGTGAACTGCAGCGAAGGTTCTTTTTCACCCAGCAGTTGTTGCTTGGCGGCTTCGTTGCTGATGTTTCCGGCCGCGGCTTTGGCGTCCACCTGTTTTTGCACCAGAGGCGTCAGTACCCAGCCTGGGCATATGGCGTTGCAGGTGACGCCGGTGGTGGCATTTTCGAGGGCGGTGACCTTGGTCAGACCCACAATGCCGTGCTTGGCGGCGACATAGGCGGATTTTTCTGCAGAGCCCACGAGGCCGTGGACCGACGCCACATTGATGATGCGTCCCCAGCCCTTGCCTCCATTGGCGGCCAGCATGGCAGGCAATGCCAGGCGGGTGGCATGAAAGGCGCTGCTCAGGTTGATGGCGATCACAGCGTCCCATTTCTCGACCGGGAAGTTCTCGACGCGGGCGACGTGCTGGATGCCGGCATTGTTGACGAGGATGTCGACCTGGCCGAATTGCGCGGCAGCGAACCGCATCATGTCCTCGATGTCGGCGGGCTTGCTCATGTCGGCGCCGTGGTAGGCCACGCGCACACCCAGCGCTTCGATCTCGGCCTTGGGGCCGTCCACGTCGCCGAAGCCGTTAATGACGATGTTGGCGCCTTGCGCTGCCAGCGCCTTGGCGATGCCCAGGCCGATCCCGCTGGTCGAGCCGGTGACGAGAGCTGTTTTACCTTTGAGCATGATGTTTCTCCGGATGATTTACGATGGTTGAGCTGGGATTCTGAACAGCGCGCGGTGCAGGCTGCGCATCGCCGATTTTTCAAGCAATTATCAAGCCTTTGAATTGAACTGCCGCACCATGACCCAACCTACGCTGAACTACGTAAATTGCCCGGACGCCGCAGGCGGGCATCGCATGGCGTACTGGCAATGGGGCCAGCCGGACAGCACGCACGTTGTGGTGTGCGTGCATGGCCTGTCGCGGCAGGGCCGCGATTTTGACGTGCTGGCGCGCACGCTCTGCGAGCAGGCGCCGGACGGCATTCGCGTGGTCTGCCCCGACGTGGTGGGCCGTGGGGAAAGCGACTGGCTCAAAGACCCCATGGGTTACCAGCTGCGAGGCTATGCCGCCGACATGCTGGCGCTGCTGGGCCAGCTGCACGCGCAGGCGCCTGTGGTTTCGCTGGACTGGGTGGGTACCAGCATGGGCGGCCTGATCGGCGTGGCGGTGTGTGGGACGCCTGGTCTGCCCTTGCCCACGGCGGTGCGCCGCCTGGTGCTCAATGACGTCGGGCCGGCCATCCAGTGGCAGGCAATCGTGCGAATCGGCACCTATCTGGGGCAGGCCGGTCACTTCGGGTCGGTGCAGGAAGCGGCCGATGCCATGTGGGCGATTTCCCAAAGCTTTGGCCCGCACACGCCCGAACAGTGGCTGGCGCTGTCGCGTCCCATGCTCCGGCGCGTCTCGGACGCCGCCGATGCCAAGTGGCGCCTGCATTACGACCCGGCCATCGCTGTGCCGTTCAAGCAGGAGACCGAGGACTCCGCGCGCCAGGGTGAAGCCGTGCTCTGGCAGCTCTACGACAATATCAAGGCCGAAACGCTGGTGATCCGCGGCAAGCAGTCGGACTTGCTGAGCTCCCAGACGGCTCAGGCCATGACGGCCCGCGGCCCGCGCGCGCGCCTGGTGGAGTTCGACGGGGTAGGCCATGCGCCCACGCTGATCGCTGCGGACCAGGTGGCCGCCGTGTCGGGTTTCCTGCTTGGGTAGCACCCGGGTATTGAATTGGGTAATGCTGGGTAAGTGCCGCAATGCGGCGCTGCCAGCCTCGCAACTATTTGACTGAAGTTTCATGAAAAGCAATGTGGTCGGGCCCGGTAGCCCGACAGCCTCCCAGGGGGCGAACGCCTCCATCGTGACCGCTACGGCCGACAGCCTGCCGGACCAGCCGCATGCGCTGGCCCGTGCCCGGGCGTTTGCCGAGCCTCTGATCGCCAGCGAAACGCACGACACGGGTGAAAACATCCTGGCGCATGCCGACGCTGTGGCTGCCATCCTGAAAAACATCGGCGGTTCGGAAGCCATGCAGGCCGCGACCTACCTGGTGTATGCGTGCCAGCACCTGAACAAGCCGCAGGAAGTCATCACCAAGGCCTTCGGCGCCAACTACGCTGCACTGGCGCTGGAGACCACCAAATTGGTGCAGGTGCAGCGGCAGGCTCGTACTGCCAATGCCAAGGCGCATCTGCTGGACGACCCGGCCGCGCAAACCGAAAACGTCCGCAAGATGCTGCTGGCGTTTTCGCGCGACTTGCGGGTGGTGATGTTGCGGCTGGCGTCGCGGCTTCAAACCCTGCGCCATTACGCGGCCACCCGGCAACCTGCCCCTTTGCCGTTGGCGCACGAATCCCTGCATGTGTTTGCGCCGCTGGCCAACCGCCTGGGCATCTGGCAGATCAAATGGGAAATGGAAGACCTGGCTTTCCGTTTTCTGGAACCCGATACCTACAAGCAGACAGCCCGCCTGCTGGATGAAAAGCGCGTGGAGCGCGAAGGCTTCATGGAGGCCTTGCGTGCGCAGCTGGAGCGCGAACTGAACCAGAACGGCATTGCCGCGCTGGTGCAGGGCCGACCCAAGCACATCTACAGCATCGTTAAAAAAATGCGCGGCAAGTCGCTCGACTTCGAGCAGGTGTTTGACATCCGTGCCTTGCGTGTGATTGCCGCCGACGTGAAGGGCTGTTATGCCGCGCTCGGTTTTGTGCATTCCCGCTTCACGCCGGTGGACGGCGAGTTTGACGACTACATCGCCAAGCCCAAGTCCAATGGCTACCAGTCATTGCACACCGTAGTGCGTGACGATGGCGGGCGGGCGGTGGAGATACAGGTGCGCACGCAGGCCATGCATGACCATGCCGAGCACGGCGTGGCTGCGCATTGGGCCTACAAGGAGGCGGGTGCCAAGGGTTACGCGGGCGTGTCGGCCAGCAGCGAATATGACGCCAAGATCGCCGTGCTGCGGCAACTGCTCGCGTGGGAGAGGGATCTCTCGGGCCCGGCCTCCCAGCGTGCACGCGACGCCAAGCAGGGCCTGTTCGAAGACCGTATCTATGTTCTGACGCCCGATGCCGCCATCGTGGAGTTGCCGCAGGGCGCGACGACGGTAGATTTTGCTTACAGCGTGCACACCAGCCTGGGACACCGTTGCCGGGGCGCGCGCATTGACGGTGTCATGGTGCCGCTGAATACGCCCTTGCAAAACGGCCAGACGGTGGAAGTGATCACCGTGAAGGAAGGCGGACCTTCGCGCGACTGGCTTAACCCCGAGCTCGGTTTCTTGTGCAGCCACCGTGCAAAGTCGAAAGTCCGCGCATGGTTCAACGCGTTGGCCATGGAGCAAACCGTGGCCCGGGGTCGCGAGGCCGTGGAAAAACTGCTTCAGCGCGAGGGCAAGACCGCCATGAAGCTGGACGACCTGGCGGTGCAACTCGGCTTCAAGGCGGCGGATGATTTGTTTGAAGTAGTGGGCAAGGACG
>NZ_JBFUCA010000317.1:0-4970 GCF_056405475.1 Polaromonas sp. P1_G4 | reverse complement strand
TGGCTAGCATGGGGTGTAGTTGCAGGCACAATATTTTTAGCCGGGTGCACACTAATTGCACTTGCCGATGAAGTTTGGAAGTACGTCAAAAAATAGTCAACTTTTTCGCCTCAAAACACGGATTGCACCGCGCCAGGAGGCGTCGTCTACGCCTTGTTCAGAGCCGCAGCCGCCCGCACAAGCGCCTYCAACGCCTTCTCATCCATCTCGTCACCCTCATGAAAATCAATCTCGCCCGGACTGCTGTCTCGTTGTCTGCCTTGCTCGCACTGGTGGCCTGTGCCCCACTCGCCGGACCATGGCACGAGCTTGATGCACCCCGGTCAAAGACCGTACCCGGAGCGTTGAATACAGGGGGTGCGAGGCCAAACGTTGTTTACAGATGCGGCCCCAGCGGTTTTCTTGCGGGCCCAACGTGCGACTATGCATTCACGGATTCCTCTGGAAAACGCGTTCACATCTGGCCTTTGCTTGGGGAGCTTGATTCATTTACGGAGCAGTTGCCGGTGCTAAGGCCTTGGCTGAACAAGGTCGAGCATGGCAAGGACGGGCGGGACTTTCCTTACAAGATGCACCTGCTCACGGTCTCACCTGCCATTGTGCTGGTGGTGCCCAGAACAGCAGCCGAGCGTTTCAGTAGTTGCTCAGGCTTGATCTGGCCCGGTTGCATTCAATCGCAAAGCTTCAGAGGAAACGACTATTGGTTTCAAGGCGAACCTCTGGTGCGCTCCGGCTCTTTCTGGTTCACCCTGGAAAAACCCGGGCAGACATTTGCACTTGATGCCTCTGTCCAGGAAACCCGCATTGAAACACCGCAGGCGGGCCTCAAACTCCTGGCAGAAAACGGAACATGGAAAGTCCAGCGCCAAAAGTGAAGACCGCACCGGCGGGTCAGGGCCGATCGCGAGCTGGATGCTCATGCCTGTGCCGACTCCGACAACGGCACGGCCGCCCGCATCAGCAAAGTCGTTGTTGATGAGCTGACCAAAGCGGGGTTTGTACCCAAGGGTTGAGCAGCGATCAGCCGCAGGGGGTGTGGCGATGAACCCGATGCCCCCGTCAGGCGTCGGCGGCAACTAATGGAAGCTAAGCATCTGGTCCCAGCGCGTCCCGCTCCCTCTTGGCCCGCAGAACACGGAATCGCCAACGCACAAGACCGATCGCGTAGCTGATGTAGTACCCCGCAAGCAGCCCAAAGACAGCGAGCGTAAGCGGACTGCGGGCGAAGTCGCCCATTCCGTGCTGCACCGCCGGCTCAGCGGCATAGA
Organism: Polaromonas sp. P1_G4; assembly: GCF_056405475.1. Classification (NCBI taxonomy): domain Bacteria; kingdom Pseudomonadati; phylum Pseudomonadota; class Betaproteobacteria; order Burkholderiales; family Comamonadaceae; genus Polaromonas; species Polaromonas sp. P1_G4. The sequence continues at coordinate 3,702 of NZ_JBFUCA010000317.1, read as the reverse complement.
CCTCAAACAGGCGATAGGCGATGCGCCCGACGAACAGCAACGAAAGCGCGATACCTAGATGCGCGTTGGGCGTGTAGAACAGGCCTTGGGGTGTTGGTTCGAAGTGCGTCTTGCCCAGACCGAAGATGCCGAGCAATGCGCCGAGGCCCAGGCCACCGGCCAGCCACCAAAGCCGTTCGGGGTGTTCATGCGCGGCGAAGCCAAGCAACACAAGCAGGACGGGAAAGATGGCCAAGGTAATCCAGGGGCGAATTCTCGACAGGCGCTGGCGCCCGACCATGCGACGAAAGCGCGCGTAAACGCGCCACGCGATCAACGGAAGAAGCACAAGCAGTGTGATGGTGGAGGCACTTGGCGCTTGCATGGTGTGGGCCTTCAGGTCATTTCTTTGAGTTTCCGAGCGCACTTAAAAATAGTTTCATGTGCTGCGGAGAGTTTGGCATGAAGCTACCTAAAAGCTGATCAGGTGCAGGACACATCAACTTCACTCAAAATCCTGCTGCAATTCCCTCAGGGAAACTTCCGCAGTGGCCCGCCGCACGCGCCTGGCGGCAAATAAAGAACCTCCAGCTCCACACGCCGGTTCTTTGCGGCATCTGGCGATCCGTAGTAGGGGCCTATCAACTGCCGGCTCTCTACGAAGACTCGTGAGGCAGGAAATCCGGCCTTGACCATCAAGGATTTGACGTAGTCAGCACGAGCGGTTGCAATGCGCTTGATCGACTTCGGGTCGCCTTCCGAGATATCGGCGAAGCCCATTACGATCGCGTTTTCAACGGGATGGGGAATGGCTTTTTCCACAAGGGCGATCACCATTGCCCGTGATTTTTCGTCCAAGGCCACGGCGCCGTTGGCAAAAAAGGCATCGGCTACCAGCGTGGGCTTGCATGCCAATACAGGCATTGATGCGAAGGCAAACAGCAACGCGGCAATCAGTGTTTTTTTCTGCATACAGAGACCGTTCATGGTTGAGAGACTATCGGTTGTGAAACGATGCCTGCAGAAACCGCATCCCCGCCAATATCTGCTGAACCCGCTCACCTGACAGCGTCCCGATATGCGCACCCAAGCGTGTTTTGTACACGGAAGACACCTGCGACACAACCACCACGCTTTGCTTTTCCAGATTGCCTTCACCAGGCTCCAGCAAGACATTGCCTGGCTCCGTGGCGCGGTTCAGGTTGGAAGTTAGCGCACAAACAATCACCGTGCTGATGCGGGAGCGGTTGAACACGTCGTCTTGCACGACGACATGGGGATGCGGGGAGCCCGGGATGGAGCCACGCGAGGGGTCCGCTTCAATCCAGAACACGTCACCCTGCTTGATGGTGTCGGGGAACGGGCTTGATGGAGCTTGTGGGTCTCTATCCATGAGGGTCAGGAGCCTCTTTCATGCTGCCCAAGAACGGGCTGCTTGGTGCGGAACTCGAGCGAGGCCTCCGGGTGCCAGGGAAAGAGACCTGCCCGGGAAGGCCATATGATTTGCTCAACCGGAAAACTGTCTCCGTCGTAATACCAGCGGGCGAACCCGACATGCTCCGGATACTCAGTGGACGGTACGGGTACAAATACGCAGGAATAGCCTTCAAGCAGCGCGTCTGTTGGTTCACCCCGATTTATGGCTTTCCCATTTGCAATCGCATCGACGGCGATACTCAAGATGGTGTGGGCGACCTCGCTTGGCAAGCCGTAAATCAGCAGTTCGGGGTGGCCGTATGTATGAAATAAACCAACGGTGTAGCTGAACGCTTCGTGTTGGTCGTCACCAAAAACCTGCATGCAATGCCATCCGAACTTGCGAATGTTATCGAGCAGCTTTTGTTCTCCTGAGTCTGTGGCCGTCATTTTGGGCATTGGTAGGGGGCCCTGAATGTTGTGATGGAGCGGGTGTCACCCCCTGCGGGAGTGATGTTCCTAGGGCTGCGCGCTCTTCGGCGCATCCGGCTTGGGCACATCGGGCTTGGGCGCGTCCTTCACCCGTACATAGTATTCACGCAGATGAAGACTCTGCGAGTTGTCTTCCCCTCCTGCGTACACCCACAACATGTCTGGGCTTATGAAGTTATAGAGAACGATGGCGTCCCTGCCGGTCACTGGCGCAACGGTTTTGACTGCAACCGAATCCGAAGCAACGCCCAGGACACGGTACGGATGCGTTTCGCGAAAGCCTGTCAGTGGCCTCTTTCGGCCTTCCTGCGTTTTCGTCTCCAGATCCGGCAGCTCGGAAGTCATGGCGTCCGCCGTAAAGGTCAGGGTCATATGACCCATCACCTGCGAAAGAAACAGGGCCGTCTTGCTGTCCAGCTTTGCGCGCTCGTTATTGAAGCGCATGCTGATTTCGGAGTCAGACTTCCACTGGCCGACAAGATTCGGGTCCGCATACGCTGACGCGGCAACTGCGGCCATCAGCAGGAGCACAAAGAGTCTGCGCATGCTTATTCGACGTCGGCGAAATCGTCGTCACCCTCATTGCGCGCACGGGGCACCTTGACACCGCCCTTGGCCACCACTTCCACATAGAACTGCGGCGCGCCGTCTTTCACGATCTCGTCAATCGACTTGATGAGGTCTGCCACCGGCACCTCCGAAGCAGCGGCATCACTCGCGCCAGACTTGCAGTCAAAGTCCCAGTAGTCCACGCCCTTGGGCAAGGCTTTGGCGCGTTCGCGTTTGAGGTATTTGCGAATGTCGTGTTTGGCGGCATCGAGCAGGCGGTCGCGGTTTTTGCCTTCGATATTGAGTTGGTAGGTTTTTTTCATGAGTACTTCTGGTCTAAGGAGCGGCGCATTGCGGCCACGGTGTACTACCGATTATCGGGCCGTGGCCGCGCAAGCCGAAAAGTCATGGGCAAAAGCGGCGTCACCAGCAACAATCTGCGCGGCACGGCGTTTGCATGGGTACCCATGTCAGCTTGTTCAACCCCACGTCCCTCACCTGGCAGGGGCACAAGGAGATTCCGATGATCTATGGTTTGACCTACCTCGGTGTGATCCACACCGCCATCAGCCTGGTGGCCGTTGCGGCTGCCGTGATCGCCTTCTTTCGCGACAAGGAAATCATTGCCGCGTCCACACTGGGCAAGGTCTATATCTGGACCACGGTGCTCACCTGCCTCACGGGCTTTGGCATCTTCCAGCATGGCGGTTTCGGCAAACCGCATGCGCTGGGCATCATCACCTTGCTGGTGCTGGGCATTGCCTGGGTGGCGGGCACCACCAAGGTGCTGGGCCGTGCCTCGCCGTATGTGGAGACGCTGGGCTATTCGATGACCTTTTTATTCCACATGATTCCGGCCATCACCGAGACTTCGACGCGCCTGCCATTGGGTGCGCCACTGCTGCCCAACGCCGATGCGCCCGAACTCAAGGCCGCCACGGGTGTGCTTTTGCTGCTGTACATCATTGGGGCGGCGCTGCAGGTGCGGCGCATACGCGCGCGCCATGCGGCGCTTGACGTCGCGGCTGTGCCGGGGTCTGCTGCTGCCAGTTAATGGGTAAGGGGCGACAAATTCAGCCGGGCCAGACGACCAGCAAATAGCGGCAGGCGCTGCGCCCCAGGGTTTTAAAGGCCACGGGGCGGTCAACGCCGAAGTCCAGGCAGTCGCCGGGCTCAAGCTTGAAAACTTCGTCGCCATATTCCACGCGCAAGCCGCCTTCGACCAGCCAGAGGCGCTGCCGATACGGCTGGCCGCTCCATCGCGGG
>NZ_JBFUCA010000316.1:0-5011 GCF_056405475.1 Polaromonas sp. P1_G4 | reverse complement strand
GTGCGTGCCGGCACACTCAAACTTGCCGAGTTTTTTGAGGCCGAAAGCTGCATGCACCGCAGCCACGGCCACTGCATGACCATGGGCACGGCATCAACGATGGCCAGCATGGTCGAGGCGCTGGGCATAGGCCTGCCCGGCAACGCCGCGTATCCGGCAGTGGACGGCCGGCGCAATGTACTGGCCCGCATGGCCGGTCGACGTGCCGTCGAGATGGTGCACGAAGACCTCACACTCTCGAAGATTCTCACGCGTGAGGCATTCGAAAATGCCATCAAGACCCTGGCCGCCATTGGCGGCTCCACCAACGCAGTCATTCACCTGATCGCCATCGCCGGACGTATCGGCGTGAAGCTCACGGTGGATGACTTTGACCGCCTGGCCAGCGAGCTGCCCTGCCTCGTTAACCTGCAGCCTTCCGGTAAATACCTGATGGAAGATTTCTGCTACGCCGGCGGCCTGCCTGTCGTGATGAAGGAAATCGCGCAGCACCTGCACACCAGCGCCATTACAGCCAACGGCAAAACCATCGGCGAGAACATTGCTGATGCGGAAAACTACAACACTGATGTCATCATGCCGCTCTCCACTCCCTTCAAGGACAAGGCCGGCATCGCCGTGCTGCGGGGCAACCTGTCGCCGCGCGGCGCGGTCATCAAGCCCAGCGCAGCCACGCCCGCGCTCATGGTGCACAAAGGCCGTGCCGTAGTCTTTGAAACCATTGAAGATTTCCATGCACGCATCGACGATGAAAACCTGGACATCGACGAGAACTGCGTGATGGTGCTGAAGAACTGCGGGCCCAAGGGCTACCCCGGCATGGCCGAAGTCGGCAACATGCCACTGCCGCCCAAGGTGCTGCGCAAAGGCATCACCGACATGGTCCGCATCAGCGACGCCCGCATGAGCGGTACAGCGTATGGCACCGTGATACTGCACACAGCCCCTGAAGCCGCAGCAGGCGGGCCACTGGCCCTGGTGCAAAACGGTGACATCATCGAACTGGATGTGCCCAACCGCCGGCTACACCTGCATGTCAGTGACGAAGAGCTCGCCAGGCGCATGACCAGCTGGAAAGCACCCGAGCCGCCGCTGTCTTCAGGCTACTGGAAGCTTTACATCGACCACGTGCTGCAGGCCGACGAAGGCGTTGACCTGGATTTCCTGGTCGGCAAGCGCGGCTCTTTCGTGCCGCGCGACAATCACTGAGAACCAGCAGGCGCTGCTTACACGGCCCTCCCTTTCTCGGGGTACAGCGCGGGTACGGCGCCGCGATCGGCCGCGGGTAACATGGAGGCTTCAAACGCGGGTATTTCCCTCTGGAAATTTCCGCGTTACGACCCGCCATGCTCCCGCGCTGATCAAGGTCTCGAAGCGCGCATGCTGCTACCTTTTCGGGACAGCAAAGGATGCCAGAAAGTTCTATGCAAGCCAGAAAATTCGATGTCGTCGCACTCGGCGAGGCCATGGTGGAGTTCAACCAGACCCAGGCCGGCCAGCCTAACTACCTGCAGGGCTTCGGCGGAGACACCAGCAATGCCGTGATTGCCGCCGCACGCGCAGGAGCCTGCACCGCTTACCTCACACGCCTGGGCGGCGACACTTTCGGCCAATCACTGATGGCGTTGTGGGCCACTGAAAACGTCTCCACCGCGGCGGTGCAGCAAGACCCGGAAGCCAGCACGGGCCTTTACTTTGTCACGCACGGCAAAAACGGGCATGAATTCAGCTACTTGCGCGCAGGCTCTGCCGCCAGCCGCATGACGCCGGGCTGGCTGCAGCAAGCCGGCGCAGCCGATGCCGTGCGCCAAGCCAAGGTTCTGCATGTATCGGGCATCTCGCTGGCGATTTCCGCCAGCGCCTGCGACACAGCCTTTGCCGCGATGAAACTGGCCAAAGAGGCCGGTACCCTCGTGTCGTTTGACTCCAACCTGCGGCTCAAGCTCTGGCCGCTGGACCGGGCCCTTGCCTGCACCCGCCATGCCGTTTCACTGTGCGACATTTTCTTGCCGAGCCTGGAAGACATCACCACCCTCAACGGCATGACAGACCCCGACGCGGTAGTGGACTGGGGCCACGCCCTGGGCGCCAAAACCGTGGTGCTCAAGCTCGGCGGCGACGGCGCGCTGGTCAGCGACGGCACGCGGCGCGAGCGCGTGCCCGTGCACAACGTGAAGCTGGTGGACGCTACCGGCGCAGGCGACTGCTTTTGCGGCAACCTGCTGGCGCGCATTGCGGCGGGCGATAACGTCTTTGATGCGGCCCGTTATGCCAATGCAGCGGCCGCCCTCACGGTGCAGGGCTACGGTGCGGTCGCTCCGCTGCCGCGCCCCGAACAGGTCAGGGCCCTGCTGTGAACCACCTTCTGGCAGTCGACTGGGGCAGCTCCTCATTGCGCGGCGCGCTGATCGACGGCGACGGCACAGCCCTGGACGAGCGTTCCTTCGCACGCGGCATCCTGACTGTCGCTCCCGGTACCTTTCCGGAGGTTTTTGCAAGCTGCTTTGCCGACTGGATGACGTCCGGCACGCTGTGCCTGATCTCCGGCATGGCCGGCAGCAAACAGGGATGGCGCGAAGCGCCCTACTGCGCCTGCCCCGCCGGTTTTGATGCGATCGCAGCCGCACTGGAATGGGTGGAGCCCGGCCGCATCGCCATCGTGCCCGGCCTGAGCATAGACAAGGGCGGCGTGCCCGACGTCATGCGCGGCGAGGAAACGCAGATCTTTGGCGCCTTGCAGCTGCTGGGTCTGACCCATGCCCGGCTGGTGCTACCCGGCACGCACAGCAAATGGGTCACCGTCGAAAACCGGCAAGTCACTGATTTTTCGACCTGGATGACCGGCGAGTTCTATGCGCTGCTGCGCCGCCAATCCATCCTCGCACGCATGCTGCCCGACGACGAACCCGCGCTGGACGCCGCCGCCTTTGACCAGGGCGTGGCCCATGCGCTGGCCGGCCCCGGCCTGCTGAACACAGCCTTCAGCACACGCACCCTGTCGCTGTTCCAGCGAATGACAACCGAGGCCATGCCCAGCTACCTGTCGGGCCTGGTCATCGGCGAGGAACTCAAATCCCAGGCACTGCCGCGCGGCGAGCCCGTGGTGGTGATGGGCGCCGAGGCGCTCACGGCGCGCTACGAACAGGCACTTGTCCACTTCGGCGTGCCCGTGAAGCGCGTGGGTGCGGGTGCTACCTGGCGCGGCCTGCGCGCCATCGCCGATACCCTGGCCTGACCGGCGCAGTATTGCGTCTCAACCCACAGAACACCATGAACAACGCACACCAAAAATTCTCCCAGGCCCTCGGCGCCCTCCCCCTGGTGGCCATCCTGCGCGGGCTGACGCCGGTAGAGGCCCTGCCTGTCGGCCAGGCACTCGTTGCCACGGGCTGGACGCTGATCGAAATTCCGCTCAATTCACCCCAGCCGCTGGACAGCATTGCCGCCATGGCCAGCGCTTTTCCGCAGGCCCTGGTTGGTGCCGGCACGGTGCTGACACCTGAGGCGGTGCGTGACGTGCACGCCGCGGGTGGCCAGCTCATCGTTTCGCCCAATTTCAACCCGGCGGTGGTGCGCGAAGCTGTCCGCCTCGGCCTGGTGTGCCTGCCCGGCATCATGACTGCCAGCGAGGCATTTGCTGCGCTCGAAGCGGGCGCGACAGGGCTGAAGATTTTCCCGGCCGAAATGATCACCCCGGCGGTCGTGAAAGCCCTTCGCGCGGTACTGCCCGCGCAAGCCGCAGTACTGCCGGTCGGCGGCATCACGCCCGCCAATATGGCGCCCTACCTTGCCGCGGGCGCGAACGGTTTCGGCATCGGATCGGCACTCTACAAACCAGGTTCTTCCGCCACTCAGGTCTCCGAATCTGCTATGGAATTCATAGCTGCTTGCGCTGGTACCATAAGGGCATGAGCATTATTTCATCTACAGATACTGCCCAGGTATCGTTCGGACTGGCGGGCCGCGTCTGCGTCGTCACCGGCGGTGCCCAAGGCATCGGTGAGGCCTGCGCGCGGCGTTTTTCGCGTGAGCAAGCCCAGGTCGTCATCGCCGATATAGACGACACGCGCGGCGCAGCGCTGGCCGCAGAACTCGGYGGCCTGTATGTTCATTGCGACGTGGGCGACAAGGCTCAGGTCGATGCGCTGGTGGCTCGCACCGTGGCCGCGCACGGCCGCATCGACGTGCTGGTCAACAATGCCGGCATCTTCAAGGCCGCAGAGTTTCTGGACGTGACGGAAGCCGACTTCGACGCCGTACTGCGCATCAACCTCAAGGGCTCCTTCCTGGTCGGGCAGGCCGTGGCGCGCGTGATGGCGGCCGCCGGCAAGGGCAGCATCGTCAACATGAGTTCGGTCAACGGCGTGCTCGCCATTCCCACCATTGCCAGCTACAACGTCAGCAAGGGCGGCATCAACCAGCTCACGCGCGTGATGGCGCTGTCGCTGGCAGGCCAGGGCGTGCGCGTCAACGCGGTTGCGCCCGGCACTATCGCCACCGAACTGGCCGCCAGGGCTGTGCTCACCAGCGACGAGGCCAAGGCCAAGATCATGAGCCGCACGCCCATGAAGCGCCTCGGCGAGCCCTCGGAGATCGCCGACACGGTGGCCTACCTGGCCAGCGACGCCGCGAGCTACATCACCGGTGAGATCGTGGTGGTGGATGGCGGTCGGATGACGCTGAACTACACCGTGCCCGTCTAGGGTCAGCCATCCCGCGTAAGCAGGGCCAAAATTGCCTGCGCAGTTGACATGGATCATGCAGGCCGCAAAACGTGGCCCGCAAACCCCGTCGTATCAATAGACTGGGCGCTCCTCTTCTGGAGTTCACCACCATGTCAATACGCCTGATTTCCATTCTCGCTACCGCCGCCACCCTCGGCCTGGCCGGCTGTGCCCAGACACCCACCGACCATGCAGCGCACCACCCTGGCGCGTCGGCGGCTGCTCCAGGTCAACCCATGCCGATGGTGCGTATGGACGAGCACATGAAAGCCATGCGCACCATGCAC
>NZ_JBFUCA010000315.1:0-5062 GCF_056405475.1 Polaromonas sp. P1_G4 | reverse complement strand
CTCACATCCAGGTCCTGCTCCAGCCCGAGGATCTGGTGGCTGACCGCGCTCTGGCTCACCGACAGGTCTTGCGCCGCCAGTGTGAAACTRCCGCGGTGGGCCGCCGCTTCAAAGGCGAGCAGGGCCTGGGTGGAGGGGATCTTTCGGCGCATCGCATGAATATATCTCATGCGTCCATCGAAATACATCCTTTGTGCATGACGCTGAAACTGCCGAAAATCCGGCTTTCACCTGCCGACAATACGCCTGAAAATGACCCACCTCCAGAAGCTCCTCGCCTGCTGCCTGCCCGCCGAAGCCGTCAAAGACATCCATGAACAGATGTACGTTCATCCGTCGCTGCAGCAGCCGGCCTCGGGCACCGTCACCCGGGCCGAACTGGCCCAGGCGCTGAACATGGCGCTGTTCCACGGCCTGGTGCAGCGCGTGCCGGCGGGGCAGGACTACATCGCCAGCGACGTGGTCGCACAAAAACGGCAAGTGGTGTTTGACCACGGCGCGCTGCGCACGGTGCGCTGGCCCAGCGGCGCCTTGCCAGCGGGCGAAGCCGCCTTCACTCGCGTGCTGCGCCCATTGGGTTTTGAACTGCAGGGCACCTACCCGCTGCCGCGCCTGAAGATGACAGGCCGCGCCTACAGCCACCGCGATTTTCCCGAAGACATTGCGCAGTTCTTTGTCTCCGAGCTGCACCCCGAGCAGTTCTCCGCGCCCTTCCAGTCGGCCGTCACGCGCGTGCTGTCGACCTCACGCGACCCGCTGGGCCCGCAGGATGTGGCGGACCTCGAGCAACTCACGCGTGACGGCGTGCTGCCCCTGGTGCAGGCGCTGCGTTTACTGCCGCAACTGCTGCAGTGCTTTGACCGCCAGCACGGCGTGTTTGGCATGGACGACTACGAATTGCTGCTGGCCGAATCCGCCGAGATGGCCTGGATTGCCACCGAAGGCAATGCCTTTAACCATGCCACCGACCGCGTGAGTGACGTGGACGCGGTCGCCGAACGCCAGCGCACGCTGGGCCGGCCCATCAAGTACAAGGTTGAAGTCTCTGCCAGCGGCCGTGTGCGCCAGACCGCCTTTCGTGCCGCAACGGTGCAGCGCGAGTTCATCACCCCGCAAGGCCGCGTCACGCGCGATGTGCCCGGCTCTTTCTACGAATTCATCACGCGCGATGCACTGACACCCATTGCGGCAAATGACCCCGTGCAGGTGCCTAGGCTGGACCTGGCTTTTGACGCTGGCAACGCCACCGGCATTTTCGGCATGACGGCCGCACGCGCATGAGTGCTGTGCGCGCACTTTACGCGCAAGCCAGCGGTTCACCCATACGCGCCATGCTGGCGCTCGCCGGCCAGGAGGGCATGATTTCGCTGGCAGGCGGCCACCCCGATCCGGCGCTGCTGCCGGCCGACTGGCTGCGCGAATCGCTGCAGGACGTGACCGGCAAGCTGCAAGGCCGCAGCTTGCAATACGGCGCTACCGAGGGCCTGCCAGAGCTGCGTGAAGCCAGCGCCGCCCTGCTCACACAACGCGGCCTGGCGGCCAAGGCGAGCGAGCTGCTCATCACCACCGGCTCGCAGCAAGCCATCGATTTGCTGGCGCGTGTGCTCATCGAGCCGGGCGAAGGTATCGCGGTGGAGTCGTTCAACTACCCGGCCGCGCTGCAGGCTTTCCGTTTTGCAGGTGCGCGGCTGATTGAAGTTCCAACAGACGCACAGGGCATGGATATCGACCGGCTCGAATCTATCCTGCTGGCTGAGCGCCCGCGCGTGCTGTATGTCGTACCAAACTTTGCCAACCCGACCGGCGCCGTGCTGCCGTTGGCGCGGCGGCTTCGTCTGCTGGAATTGGCCGCGCAGTACGGCGTGATCCTGATCGAAGACGACCCATATGGTGAGCTGTGGTTTGGCGAGGCGCCGCCGCCGCCGCTGGCGCAACTCAACCAGCAGGCCGGCTCGCCCGCCCAGGTCGCCTACATGACCAGCTATTCCAAAGTGGTGGCCCCGGCCCTTCGGCTCGGTGTGCTGCTCGCGCCTGCGGACATCCTGCGCGCAGTGGTGCTGGCCAAGCAGGCGGCCGATGTGCACAGCGGTTCGCTGGAGCAACTCACGCTGGCGACCATGCTGGGTTCCTACCGCCTCGCGCCGCACCTGGCCTCGCTGCGCGCAGCCTACGCGGCCAAAGGCGCCGCGCTGGCCAACGCCTTGCGCGCGCATGCCAGCGGGCTGCTCGAATTCGGTGCGCCGCAAGGCGGCATGTTTGTCTGGGCACGGCTGCGCAGCGACCTGCCCCTGTTGCCGGCACAAGATTGGGTGGACTTCGGGCTTCGGCATCGAGTGCTGGTAGTACCAGGCGCCGCCTTCAGCATCAGCAACGCCGCACAACCCTGGTTGCGTTTGAGTTTTGCCAACCCATCACCGGCAGCGTTGCAGCAAGGCGCAGAGCGCCTGGGCCGCGGGCTGCAAAGCGTCGCCATCCACACCGCTTCCGATTTCAGGACAACCCACGAAAGGACTTCCGCATGAGTCACTCCAGCGACGTTTCATCCCTCTTTAAAGCCCTGGGCGTCAACGCCGACCTCGGCAGCAAGGCTTCCGCGGCCATCGAAGTGGTCACCCCCATCGACGGCAGCCTTCTGGCACGCGTGGCCATTCGCAGCGCCGCCGACGTCGACAGCGCATTGAACGGCGCATACAAGCGCTTTATCGACTGGCGCAATGTGCCCGCCCCCAAACGCGGCGAACTGGTGCGTGCTTTTGGTGAAACCGTGCGCCGCCACAAGGCCGAGCTGGGCCAGCTGATCTCGCTGGAGACCGGCAAGATCTTGCAGGAAGGCCTGGGCGAGGTGCAGGAAGTCATCGACATCTGCGAGTTCGCGGTCGGCCTGTCGCGCCAGCTCTACGGCCTGACGATTGCCAGCGAACGCCCCGACCATAAGCTGCTGGAAACCTGGCACCCCGTGGGCGTGGTCGGCATCATCTCGGCCTTCAACTTCCCGATGGCGGTGTTCGCCTGGAACGCCGCGCTGGCGCTGGTGTGCGGCAACACACTGGCCTGGAAGCCGTCGGAAAAAACACCGCTGTCGGCCATCGCCCTCAACGGCCTGCTGCTGCAAACGGCGAAAGACCTGGACCTGGCCACTGAAGGCCTGAGCGAACTGCTGATCGGCGAGCGCGCCACCGGCGAGGCCCTGGTCAAGCACCCGCATGTGAAACTGGTAAGCGCCACCGGCTCCACCGCCATGGGCAAGAACGTGGCCATTGCCTGCGCCGGCCTCTTCAAGCGCTCGCTGCTGGAGCTGGGCGGCAACAACGCCGCTATCGTCTGCCCGTCGGCCAACCTGGAACTGGTGGTGCGCGGTGCGGCTTTCGCAGCTGCCGGCACTGCCGGCCAGCGCTGCACCAGCCTGCGCCGCCTGATCGTTCACCGCTCGATCTACCCGGAACTGGTCAAACGCCTGGTCGCTGTGTTTGAACGCCTGCCCATCGGCAACCCGCTCAAAGACGGCACGCTGGTCGGCCCGCTGATCGACGGCCGTGCGTTTGAGGCCATGCAGTCGGCCCTGGGCGAAGCGAAGAAGCTGGGCACCACTGTGCATTTCGGTGACCGCCAACCGGGGGATGGATCAGCCCACTATGTGCGCCCCGCCATCGTGGAGTTGAAGGAGCAAGCCGGCCCCATGCTGCACGAAACCTTCGCGCCGATTTTGTATGTCGTGCCCTACGACAACTTTGACGAAGCCATCGCGCTGAACAACGCCGTGGTGCACGGCCTGTCGTCGGCTGTCTTCACGCAAGACCTGCGCGAAGCCGAGCAGTTCACCTCGGCGCGCGGCTCCGACTGCGGGATTGCCAACGTCAACATCGGCACCAGCGGTGCGGAGATCGGCGGCGCCTTTGGCGGTGAAAAAGAAACCGGCGGCGGGCGCGAGTCGGGATCGGATTCGTGGAAGGCCTATATGCGCCGCGCCACCAACACGGTCAACTACGGATCCAGCCTGCCGCTGGCGCAGGGCATCCGCTTTGACATCTAGGGATGCCAGCAAACTGGAAGACCCGTGCAGGCGCTATGGTTTTGATAGCTGCTTGCGCTTGATCAGCGCGCGCAAGAGCCCGTTTCGCCATGAAAGCTGCGGGCTTGGAAAATCACCTGTTTCGCCTGGCCGGGATCAGTAGGCGGCGCCAGGCGCTGCTGCCTGCGCGCCACCCGATGGCACAAGATCTGACGCCAGGCGCCTGACGGCGTTGGCATAGACCAGGACGTCAACGCCGGTGGCCACAAAGGTGCAGCCCAGCGCCAGGTAACGCCTGGCGAGCGCCGGGTCGGAAGTCAGCGTACCGGCTGCCTTGCCCGAAGCGATGATGGTTTTCATGGCCTGCTCGATCGCCGCCTGCACCTCGGGGTGGCCGGGCTTGCCGCGAAAACCCATGGAAGCGGCCAGGTCGGCGGGGCCGATGAAAACGCCGTCCACGCCGTCCACGGCGCAAATGGCCTGCAGGTTGCCCAGGGCAGTGACGGTTTCCACCTGCACCAGCAGGCAGACCTCGCCGTCGGCCTTGTCAAGGTAGTCGGTGCGCGCGCTCCAGCGTGAGGCGCGCCCTACAGCACTGCCGACACCGCGAATGCCCAAGGGCGGATACCGTGTAGCGCTGACGATGGCCTGCGCCTGTTCAGCGGTATCGACCATGGGGATCAGCAGGTTCTGTGCGCCGATATCCAGCAACTGCTTGATCAGCGGCACATCGCCTGCTACCGCACGCACCACAGGCTGCGAGCGGTAGGGCGCTACAGCCTGGAGCGCGGCGAGCGTGCTGCGCAAATCATTGGGCGCATGTTCGCCATCAATCAGCAGCCAGTCGAATCCGGCGGTGGCGCTGACCTCAGCAAGGTAGGGGTCGGCCATGGAAAGCCACAAACCGATTTGCTGCTGGCCGCGAGCAAGCGCTGCCTTGAACGGATTGCCTGGAGTCATGAACTCATCCTTGAAAGAGTTGAAGGTCGAGAAGGCGCAGTGTTGCATACCCCGGCCTGTTAAGTTGGCAGGCCCTAGCTCACGATGCCCAGA
>NZ_JBFUCA010000314.1:0-5064 GCF_056405475.1 Polaromonas sp. P1_G4 | reverse complement strand
ATCGTGGGCGGTGCCCTGCTGTACGGGCTGGGCCTGGTGGGCATGGCGCTGTCGCCCACCGGTTTCCTGTTCACCCTGACAGCCGGCGTGCTGATTGGTGCCGCGCAGGCCGGAACCACGTATGCCGTGATTTATGGCGTGATCGGGCGCAATATTTCGGCCGATAAACGCTCGTGGGCCATGGGCGTGGCCGCGGCGGCGGGCTCATTCGGCCAGTTCCTGATGGTGCCGACCGAAGGTTTCCTGATCAGCAGCCTGGGCTGGAAAGAGGCTTTACTGGTGCTGAGCGGCGCCGTGCTGCTGATTGCGCCGCTGGCATTGGGCCTGCGCGAAGGCGGTTTCACCGGCGGGCAGCCTGCCAAACGCGAGCAGACTATCCTTCAGGCGCTGCGCGAGGCTTTCAAGTACCCGAGCTTTCAATTGCTGATGGCGGGCTACTTTGTCTGCGGCTTCCAGGTGGTGTTCATCGGCGTCCACATGCCCAGCTACCTCAAGGACAAGGGCCTGTCGCCCCAAGTCGCAAGTTACGCGCTGGCGCTGATCGGCCTCTTTAATGTGTTCGGCACATACATTGCGGGCTCGCTGGGCCAGAAAATTGCCAAGCGCAAGATCCTGGCGACGATTTATCTCTCGCGCGCCATCGTGATCGCCGTGTTCCTGGCGGCACCGCTCAGCCCCTTGAGCGTCTACATCTTTGCCAGCCTGATGGGCCTGCTATGGCTGTCGACCATCCCGCCGACCAATGCCGTCGTGGCGCAGATCTTCGGCATCCAGCACTTGTCGATGCTGGGTGGCTTTATCTTCTTCAGCCACCAGATCGGCTCCTTCCTGGGCGTCTGGCTGGGCGGCTATTTATATGACCGCACGGGCAGCTACGACATCGTCTGGTACATCGCGATTGCATTGGGCGTGTTTGCCGCGCTGGTGAACCTGCCGGTTCGTGAATCACCGATTGCACGCGCGGCCGTGCCCCAAGGGGCCTGACGTGGCCAAAAGAATCGGCCTGTGGACGCTTGCGATCATCGCGTCGCTGGGGGTGTTTGCCCTCTACACACGGCCGGATTTCCTGTTCACACTCGCCAACCAGGTCTGGGCCTGCTTCTAGCGCAAGGCCCTGCCTGGGGGTTTTATGTGTGTTTTGGGCTGCGGCCCAATCAGGACGGGCGCAAGCAGCTATGAAAACAATAGTAATTACCGGAGCTTCGGACGGCATAGGCGCTGAAATGGCGCGGCAATTGGCCAAAACCCACGGCGCCGGCATGGCGCTGGTGCTGGCCGCGCGCAATGAAGCACTGCTCAATGAGGTTGCGGGCCAATGCGTTGCCCACGGGGCACTGACCCTGGCCGTCAAGACCGATGTGTCGCAAGAGGACCAATGCCGCCAGCTGGTGGCCGCCGCCATCGGCCGGTTCGGGCAAATCGATGCCTTGATCAACAACGCAGGCATGTCGGCGCAAGCCCTTTTTGAAGACGTCAAGGCCCAGGACCTGGCCTGGTACGAACAGTTGATGCGCATCAACCTCTGGGGCAGCGTCTGGTGCACCCATGCCGCACTGCCGTATTTAAAAGTGCGCCACGGCAGCATCGTGGCGGTCTCCAGCCTGGCAGGCCTGATCGGCGTGCCCGGCCGCACCGCCTACAGCGCCACCAAATTCGCCATGACGGGCTTCTTCGAGGCATTGCGGGCCGAGCTTAAAACGGCCGGTGTCAGCGTAACGACGGCCTACCCGGGCGTGGTCGCCACCCGCATCCGCCACCGTGGCTTCAACGCGGCCGGCGTGGCGGCAGGTGCCAGCGGCCTGAAAGAAGACGACGCCATGAGTGTCGAGGAATGCGCGCGGCTCATCCTTGAGGGCATGGAGCGCCGGGAACGCGAGGTGGTCATGACGGCCAAGGGCAAGCTGGGCCGCTGGCTCAAGCTGATCGCGCCGGGCCGGGTCGAGGCGATGGCGCTCGCCGCGCTCAAAGATGACGTAAGACCCTACTGATGGAAAACAATGCGCATGGCACGGAACCACCCTCCGCCTGGGTGCAGCGCTGGTCGCACCTGGTGCCCCAGGGTGGCATGGTGCTGGACGTGGCCTGCGGCCATGGCCGCCACGCGCGCTGGTTTTATGAGAAAGAACATCCTCTGACCCTTGTAGACCGTGCGCAAGCAGCTATCGAATTCATAGCATCAGCTCTTCCCACACGCCCCGCCCAAACCGTTGAAGCCGTGGTGGCCGACATTGAGGAGGGTCCCTGGCCCTTTGAAGGACGACAGTTTGAGGCCGTCATCGTCACCAATTACCTGTGGCGCCCGCTCCTGCCCGCGCTGCTGGCCAGTCTGGCGCCGGGTGGCGTGCTGATTTACGAAACTTTTACGCAGGGCAATGAAACGGTGGGCAAACCCTCGCGCCCCGACTTTTTGCTGCGTCCCGGTGAATTGCTGCAGGTCTGCCAGGGCTTGAGAGTGGTGGCCTTCGAGGAGGGTTTTGAGGAGCGTCCGCCACGATTTGTCCAGCGCATCGCCGCCGTCCGCGAATCAGCCACCACTGCGGGTTTATCCGCCCCCCTTCATACCGCGGAGGGGGCTCCACCCCGCTATAGACTGACCTAGGCTCTGGGTAGAATGCAGGATTGGCCTTTTCCGGGGCCGGCTTGAAGCTGTTCAGGCCGGAACACCCCAGATACCTGCATGGCCGCGAACGTTTACAAGCAGAGCATGAAACCCATTACTGGCAGCATCGTTGCACTGGCAACGCCCTTGCACGAAGACGGCAGCGTAGATTACCCCACCCTGCGCAAGCTGGTTGACTGGCACATTGCCGAAGGGACCGACTGCATCGGCGTGGTCGGCACCACCGGCGAATCCCCAACCGTCAATGTCGAAGAACATTGCGAAATCATCCGGGTGTCGGTGGAGCAAGCCAAAAAGCGCGTGCCTATCATGGCCGGCTGCGGCGCCAACTCAACCGCCGAAGCCATCGAATTGGCCAAATTTGCCAAAGGCGTCGGCGCGGACTGCCAGCTGCAGGTCGTTCCCTATTACAACAAGCCCACCCAGGAAGGCCAGTACCGGCACTTCAAGGCGATTGCGGAAGCGGTTGGCGACCTCCCCACCGTGCTTTACAACGTGCCCGGCCGCACCGTCGCCGATATGGCGCATGCCACCGTGCTGCGCCTGGCCCAGGTGCCCGGCATTGTCGGCATCAAGGAAGCCACCGGCAACATCGAGCGCGCCCAGTGGCTGATCAAGGAAGTGCCCAAGGGCTTTGCCGTGTATTCAGGCGACGACCCGACCGCCGTGGCGCTGATGCTTTGCGGCGGCCAGGGCAATGTCAGCGTGACGGCCAACGTCGCGCCTCGCCTCATGCACGAGCTGTGCGTGGCCGCCGTGGCCGGCGATGCCCGCCGCGCCATGGAGCTGCAACTTAAATTGCTGCCGCTGCATCGAAACCTGTTTGTCGAAGCCAACCCGATTCCCGTCAAGTGGGCCATGGCCCGGATGGGCCTTTGCGGCGGCACATTGCGCCTGCCGATGACGCCGCTGGAAACATCGAACGAAGCCGCCGTGGAAAGCGCCCTGCGCATCTGCGGCCTGGTCTGATTTGCCTGATCTGATTTTTAAGGGAACCCAAGTGAAGATATTGCCAACACATCCTGCATTTTCCAAAGCCCGGAGCGCCGCCACCGTGTCTGCACTGGTTGCCCTCGGTCTGCTCGCCGGCTGCTCCTCCATCAGGGATGTGATGGAAGGCGAACGCGTCGACTACAAAAGCAGCGGCGCCAAAGCCCCTTCCCTGGCGATCCCTCCCGACCTCACACAACTGAGCCGCGAAACCCGTTATGTGGTGCCCGGCACCGCGGTGTCCGCCAGCAGCTACCAGGTAGGCCAGCCAACCCAGGCCGTGCAGACAGCCGCTGTGACCGTGGGCGACGTTCGCATCGAGCGCGCGGGAAGCCAGCGCTGGCTGGTGGTGAACCGGCCCGCAGACAAGCTCTGGACGCCCGTGCGTGATTTCTGGCTGGAGAGCGGCTTCCTGCTGTCCCAGGACCAGGAAAACCTCGGCATCATGGAAACCGATTACGCTGAAAACCGCGCCAAGCTCCCGCAGGATTTCATCCGCAACACCATCGGCAAAGTATTCGACAGCCTTTACTCCACCGGTGAACGCGACAAGTTCCGCACACGGCTGGAGCGCCGTCCTGATGGCGGCACGGAAATCTATGTCAGCCACCGCGGCATGGTCGAGGTGTTGACCGGCGTCAAAGCCGGCCAAACCGGCGGCGACAGCACCATGTGGCAACCGCGCCCTGCCGACCCGGAGCTGGAAGCCGAATTCCTGCGGCGCCTGATGGTCAAGCTGGGTGTCACGCAAGAGCAATCGAAGGCCCTGGTGGCCGCCGGTGCAGACAAACAGACCTCGCGGATCGCCACTGTCAACAGCCAGCCCGTCGTGCAGATCGACGAAGGCTTTGAACGTGCATGGCGCCGCGTCGGCCTGGCACTGGACCGCACCGGCTTCACGGTTGAAGATCGCGACCGCAGCCAGGGAACCTACTTCGTGCGCTACGTCGAGCCCATCGTGAACAAAACCGAGCCCGGTTTCTTCAGCAAGCTGTTCAGCGGCTCGCCAGCCGCCGTGCCGCCGTTGAAGTACCGTATCGCCGTCAAGAGCCAGGGTGAAAGCACCACGGTATCGGTCCTCAATGCCCAGGGCGCCCCTGAAGCATCGGCCAATGCCCAGCGCATCATCCAGGTGATTGCCGACGATCTGCGATAAATCCCGGTTCGTGACCCTGTTCATCCCGACTGACGATTCCATACCGGTGTGTTGAGGTTCAAAAGTCTGGGCAGTGGCAGTTCAGGCAATGCCACACTGGTTGAAGCGTCAGGAATCACGCCGCTTCGCGTTCTTGTCGACTGCGGGCTAGGGCTCAAGCACCTGCTCTACAGGCTCGGTGAGGCGGGCCTGCAACCCGAAGACATTCACGCCGTGTTCATCACCCATGAGCACGGTGACCACGTCGGTTGCRCCCGGTCACTGTCGCTTCGCTACCGGATCCCGGTCTGGATGAGCC
>NZ_JBFUCA010000313.1:0-5091 GCF_056405475.1 Polaromonas sp. P1_G4 | reverse complement strand
ACGTTATTGATAGCAATCGAGGGGACGGCAACAACCGTCATGCTCGCCATGTCGATCACCAGGCGGTACCTCGGCTAATGGGCTTCAGCGTGGGTTGACGCATACCGCTCCAGCAGCGCATACAGCACCAGCCCGCCCGCCAGCGGCAACAGGTAGTAAAGCGCGCGGTAGGCCAGCACCGCGCCCATCAGTGCCCCCTGGCGCACGCTCCCCGACAGCAGCGCCAGGTAGACCGCCTCCAGCACACCCAGCCCGCCGGGGATCGGCATGATCACCCCCACGATGGACGCCGCCATCAGCACGCCCAGCACCGTGGTGTAAGGCACTTGCTGGCCCAGCAGCAAATACATGGCCGCGCCCATCAGTGCCCAGTTGCTGGCCGAAATGCCGAGCTGCACCAGGGCCAGCTGCGCGGAAGGCAGCTTCAGCCGCCGCCCGCGCACCCGCCACACGTGCCCGCGCGCCAACGCGCACGCCACCACGTAGCCCAGTGCAATCAGCACCATCACCACGCCCAGCAGGCGCAGCGCCGCGGCGCCAATGTGTGCCTGGCTGGGCGGTGCAATGGCGCCAGCAGCAAAGAGGCTCCCCGCCACCAACCCATAGCCCAGCCAGTTGGTTGCAAGGCTCAAGCCCACGATCTGCGCAATGGCGGCTTCGTCCAACCCGGCCCGCGCATACAGCCGCGCCCGCAGCGCCACCCCGCCGACCAGCGAGCCCAGGTTCAGGTTAAAGGCATAGCTGGTGACCGCAATGGCCCAGGTCTGCAGGCGCGGCAGCTTGTGGCGCGTGTGCTGCCGACCTATCAGGTCAAAGCACCCATACAGCGCATGGCTGGCCGTGGCCAGGCCCAGCACCGCAAGCAGCAAAAGAGGCGAGTAGCGCCGCAGCGTTTGCCAGGCGCCTTCCCAGTCCACCTTGTGGGCATGGGAAACCAGCAAACCCAGGACGACGATGCCCAGCGCAGGAAACACCCAGCGGCGGATGCGCGGCCACAGCGACGTTGCGGCTGCCGGGGACGTGCTGTCGGGAAGGTGAGCCGCAGTGCTGGGCATGATCAGTGCATTTTCAGCAAGGCACAAAGCGAACTCCAGCGAGGCTGGCGCTGATTTTTGTAGGCGAAAACCGACGGTGGCCCACCACGCTGCAGCGCCGCCCCTTCAGCGCTCCAGCTCAAGGCCTGCGGGATGCAGGCGGTTCCATGGCGTTGCCTTCTCAAACGCAAACGCTGCGCGCAATATCGTGGGCTCGGCGAAGGGCCGCCCGATCACTTGAATCGAAACCGGAAGCCCGCCGTCAGAAAGCCCCGCAGGAACGGCAACCGAACACAAATCAAGCAGGTTCACAAAGCGCCCGAACCTTGACAGCGGCGTGGCCAGTTCGTCGACCTCGCTGACGGGAATGGCGGTAATGGCATTGGTCGGAAATACACAAACGTCGACGCCGTCCATGGCGTCCAGCATCGCGGCTTTCGCAGACTCACGGTCGCGCAGCAGGGTGATGTACTGGGCGGCCCCGATGTCCCGGCCCAGCATGATCCGCCGCTTGATGTTCGGGTCAAACTCCAGCTCATTGCGCTCGAAAAGCGTGCCGAGATTGGCATAGCCTTCGGCGCTCATCAGGCTGCCTGCAATGCGCATGGATTGCGCCAGGCTTTGCGGAAGCGGCTTGTCCACCAGGGTCATGCCAAGCCCGGTGAACACGGAAAGAGACCTGTCATAAGCCTTCAGCACTTCCGGGTCCACGTCTTCGCGTTCAGCTCTGGGCAGGGTCCAGACCCGCATTCCCCTGACATCTTTTTCAATCTCTTTTGAAACCGAACGCGAGGGCGAAAAGCGGGATGCCGCGTCCTGCGGGTCGGGCCCCGCCAGCACGTCCAGCAGCGTTGCGCAATCCTTCACGGTCCGCGTGATGGGCCCCACCGTGTCATGCGTGGGGCACAGGTCAATCAGGCCGTAGCGGCTGATCAGACCATGTGTCGTTTTCAGCCCCACCAGCCCGCAGAGCCCGGCCGGAATGCGAACGGAGCCGCCGGTGTCCGTGCCCAGCGCTGCGCTGGCCATGCCCGCCGAAACCGCCACGGCCGAGCCGCTGCTGGAGCCGCCGGGCACACGGTGGGTTTCAAGGTCCCAGGGGTTCCAGGGTGTGCCCATGGAAGTATTGGTTCCCCAGCCGCCAAAGGCAAATTCCACCGTGTGTGTTTTCCCCAGCACGATGGCGCCGGCTGCCCTCAACCGGTCGACCACCGTCGCTGTGACGGTGGAGGTGCGCGGCGGGAGCGATCTGGAACCCGCGGTGATGGCGTGGCCTTTAATTTCAAAAAGGTCTTTGACGGCAATGGTCACACCATGCAGCGGGCCCACCGTGAAGCCGGCCTGCCTGAGCTTGTCCAGGCCGCGGGCGGCCTGCAAGGCTTCATCTGCATAGAGGTCTACATAGGCGTGCAGCTTGGCGTCAAAGGCGTCTATGCGCGAGAGCTGGTTTTCGACCAGTGTTTCGCTGTTGGTCTCTCCGCTGGCAAGCGCTTCGAGCGTCTGCTCCATGGAGGCGTAGGCAAGCGATGTGTTGAGAGAGGAATTGGCGATGGAGGTCATGCAGCACCCATGACCCGCCGGCCGCGCGAGAGGCGCTTTTCCAGCGCGCGCGAAAGCATTGACAAGGGAAAGGCAATGGCAAAGTAAAAGGCGCCCACCAGCAGGAATATGTGCAGGGGCAGGAAGAACTCGCTGGACATGGCCCGCGCCGTCAGCATCAGCTCGTCCGTGGCGATCAGTGCGCACAGCGAGCTGTCTTTTAACAGCGCCACATAGGTGTTCAGCAAGGGTGGCAGCATGACGCGCAGCGCCTGGGGAAACACCACATGCATAAACACCTGGTGCGGCGCCAGGCCAACGGCCAGGGCTGCTTCGCGCTGCCCGCGGTGAATCGACTGCAGGCCTCCGCGCAAAATCTCGGCAACATACGCCGCGCCGTGCAGGCCCAACCCGATCACCCCGGCCCAGAAGCCCGGCAGCGTAAGCCCGAGCGGCGGCAACGCAAAGTAGAGTGCCAGCAGCAGCGCGAGCAAGGGCACGGTGCGCACGAACTGAATGAAGAAGTTGGCGGCAAAGCGCAGGGCCGGCCGGCCGCTGCGGATCATGGCCGCCAGGGCCGCGCCCAGAAGCAGGGCCATCACAAAGCCCGCAGATGACAGCTTTGCCGTTACTTTGGCCGCCTCTGCAAGGCGGGGAGCCCAGTCGGGCCAGTATTGCAGGAAGACCGCAAAAAAACTGTTCATCGCTTGTTCTCCATGCGGCTTTCGGCCTTGGCAAATCCCCAGCTGACCGGCAGCACCATGGCCGCATACAACAGCATGGCGGCAAGATAGATCAAAGTGGTTTCAAAAGTGGAGGTCACCAGGTTCCTGGCAAAAAACATGATTTCCGGCGCGGCAATCGCAGAAGCGATGGACGTGTCTTTGAGCAGCTGGCTGGTGTAGTTGCCGAGGGATGGCCACGTCACCCGCAGCATTTGTGGAAGAAGGATGTGAATCAGCGCCTGCCGCGGTGTCATTCCGACGGAAAGGGCGGCCTCGCGCTGGCCGGCGTGCAGGCACTTGAGCCCGGCGACAAACACGTCGCACAACACCGCCGCCCCAACCAGCCCCAGGCCCAAAATTGCCGCCACCAGCGGCGAGAGCCGTATGCCGACGGCCGCCAGCCCGAAATAGATTACGAAGAGGTGGGCCAATGCCGGAACGTTGCGCATCCATTCGATGTAGGTGGCAATGGCCAGCTTCAGCAAACGAAAACGTGCGAAAGTGACCGTCACCGCCAGCAGCATTCCGCCCGCCAGCGCAATGACGAAAGCACCCAGGGCCACCACCGCGGCAGTGACCGCGCCACCCACCAGCACGGCGAGGATGCCCCCGAAAATTCCAAGCTGTTCCATCACCTGGCCAGCCCCGGGTTGTCCGCCACCTGGCCGAGAAAGCTGCGGGTGCGTTCCAGCTGCGGGTTGTTGATGACATCGACAGCGGGGCCCTGCTCAACAATGTGGCCGCCGTCCATAAAGATCACGCGGTCTGCCACGTCCCTGGCAAAGCGGATTTCGTGCGTAACCAGAATCATCGAGCGGCCCTCTTCGGCCAGCTCACGAATCACGGTGAGCACCTCGCCGACCAGCTCCGGGTCAAGCGCAGAGGTTGGCTCGTCAAAAAGAATGAGCTTGGGCTGCTGGGCCAGGGCCCTGGCAATGGCCACGCGCTGCTGTTGCCCTCCGGACAATCGTTCCGGGTATTCATCTGCCTTGCTGGAAAGGTGAACCTTCTCCAGCATGGCGTCGGCAAGCTCATACGCTTCGGGTTTCGACATGCCACCGGCCTTGATGGAGCCCAGGGCCACGTTGTCGCGAACGTTCAGGTGCGGCCACAAGTAAAACAACTGGAACACCATGCCGATCTCGCGGCGCTGCGGCGCGAGTTCGCGGTCATTCATGAAGCGGAACCCGCCGTGCCGGGTTGGCACCTGGCCTATCCGTTCACCGTCAAGCACGATGGCGCCTTCGCCCGGCTGCTCCAGAAAATTCAGGCAGCGCAGGCAGGTCGACTTTCCGGAGCCGCTGGGCCCGATCAGCGAAAGGGTTTCGCCTTTACGCAGGTCAAAGGAAATTCCCTTGAGCACTTCGAGCGGGCCGTAGCTTTTTTTCAGCCCGTCGACTTTTAACAGTGTGTTGTTCATTGGGTTCAGTTTTTTGACGCAGACGAACGCATGAGAAAAACACGCGTTCGCCTGTATCCATGCTTCGAAGGGCTTACTTGCAGGACGGCAATTTCCAGTCGGCAGGGCGGTCTACGCCGGCGCGGAAGTTCTGGCCCACGGGCACGTACCAGACGTCTTGCACCAGGCCGTATTTGCCGCCGATCTTTTTGAGCTCACAGCTCTGCCAGAGCTTGGCGATTTCCGCGTTCACGGCCTTGGCGAGTTCCGGGTTGTCCTTGTTCAGGCCAAACACCACCTGGCCCAGCCCGGTGAGCAGGGGGTAGTCCGGGTTGTTGTCAACAAAGGCGTTGAACTTGAGCTTCCACTGCGGGTTACGCGAAATGGCGTACTG
>NZ_JBFUCA010000312.1:0-5094 GCF_056405475.1 Polaromonas sp. P1_G4 | reverse complement strand
TTGCTGCGCGGCGCGATTGCCGCGGTGCTGACCAATCCATTTGCCGGGCGATATGAGCCCAATATCTTGCCGATGATGGACCAGCTTCAGCCTGTTGGTATCCAGATGGCCGAGCGTCTGCGCGCCGCAATGGATGTGCCAGCCGAACATATTGAGGGTTATGGAAAAGGGGCAATCGTGGGCGCGGCCGGGGAACTGGAGCATGGTGCGCTCTGGCATGTGCCTGGCGGGTACGCGATGCGTGAGCTGCTTGGCTGGAAAGGCGATCGCAACGCTTATGCGCGTGGGCAGGCTGAGGAAAAAACCGGCCAGCCCGGTAACGCCTTGTCCATTGTCCCTTCGACAAAAAAAGTGGGTGCACCGGGTACGGCGCTGGATGTTCCTTTAACGCACGTCAATGCCAGTTATGTCCGTAGCCATTTCGACGCAATTGAGGTGCGTGTGCCGGGGGCTCCCTTGTCGGACGAAATCGTTTTCATCCTGGCCATGAGCACGGGCCCGCGCATTCACGCCCGGGTGGGTGGGCTGGCCGCCAGTGCCATCGCCAAATGGGATGGCTTGCGTTAAACCCGATGCGCCAGATACTTAGCAGGCACCGAGACAAGGAAAAACCATGACAGCCAGGATTCGAAAAATTGTTGTGCAAATCGACGAAACATACATCGAGATGGGAAAGGCCGTCACTCCCCCGACGCGAAAGGCATTGGCGATGGCCGTGATCGAGAATCCTTTTGCCGGGGTGTACGCGGAAAAACTCGATGCGCTGATTGACATTGGTGAGGAGCTTGGCGGGCTGCTGGGGCAAAAGTGCGTGCAGGCCCTTGGCATTGCCCCGGGCCAAGCCCATAGTTACGGCAAGGCCGCCATCGTGGGTGAGGCCGGTGAGCTGGAGCATGCGGCAGCGATCCTGCATCCCAGGCTGGGCGCGCCCCTGCGTCTGGCGGTGGAAAAGGGTGCTGCTCTGGTGCCGTCAAGTAAAAAGCGCGGTGGTCTTGGTACTGCCATTGACGTGCCGCTGGGACACAAGGATGCCGCATTCGTGCGCAGCCATTTCGATGCGATGGAAGCCCGCATCGCCGACGCTCCCCGCGCCAACGAAATTGTGGTGGCGGTCGTCGTTACGGACAGCGGCCGGCCCCTGCCGCGTGTGGGGGGGCTTCAAACCAGTGAAATCAAGGGGGAGGATGGGTTAAGGTAGCCCCGGGCTGCCAATCCATCGCTCATCGTCATGACCCATCGCCTTTCGCCTTCCATCTGACCCAAGACAACCAGGAGTACTTATGAAGCTGCACCACAAAATGCTGAGCACCGTCGCTTTCCTCGGGCTGATCACCTCATTCGTGAACGCGCATGCCCAAGGCGTCATCAAGATAGGGGAAATAAACAGCTACAAGGCCCAGCCTGCTTTCCTGGAACCGTACAAGAAAGGCATGGAACTGGCCGTTGAGGAAATCAATGCTGGCGGCGGAATCAACGGCAAGAAGGTCCAGCTGATTATTCGCGACGACAACGCAAACCCGGGCGATGCGGTCCGTGCAGCCGAAGAACTTGTCTCGCGCGAAAAAGTCGACGTGCTGACAGGCTCTTTCCTTTCCAATATCGGCCTGGCGCTCACCGATTTCGCCAAGCAGAAAAAGTTCTTTTTTCTGGCAGCGGAGCCTCTGACGGACAAAATCGTCTGGCAAAACGGTAATCGCTACACATTCCRCTTGCGGACCTCCACCTACATGCAGGTGGCCATGCTGGTCCCCGAAGCCGTTGCGATGAAGAAAAAGCGCTGGGCGGTGGTGTACCCCAACTACGAGYATGGGCAGTCCGCAGCAGCGACGTTCAAGACCTTGCTGAAGGCCGCGCAGCCCGATGTAGAGTTCGTGGCCGAGCAGGCGCCTCCACTGGGCAAGGTCGACTCGGGCAGTGTTGTGCAGGCCATGGCGGACGCCAAGCCGGACGCCATCTTCAATGTTCTTTTTGGTGCCGACCTCTCGAAGTTTGTTCGTGAAGGCAATACCCGTGGCCTGTTTCAGGGGCGTGAAGTCGTCAGCCTGCTGACGGGCGAGCCCGAATACCTCGACCCGCTCAAGGAGGAAACGCCCAACGGCTGGGTGGTTACCGGTTATCCGTGGTACGGCATCCAGACACCCGAACACAAGGCTTTCTTTCTTGCTTATCACGGCAAGTACAAAGACTATCCGCGCCTGGGTTCCGTGGTCGGCTATAGCGCCATCAAGTCCCTGGCCGAAGGCATGAAAAAAGCCAAATCGACCGATACGGAAAAGCTGATTACCGCTTTCCGCGGCCTGAACGTGACAACACCCTTTGGCCCCGTGGTTTTTCGCCCGGAAGACCACCAGTCCACCATGGGTGCCTATGTGGGACGCACAAAAAATGAAGGCGGCAAGGGCGTGATGGTCGACTATCGATATATCGATGGTTCAAAAGTCCAGCCCAGCAACGCCGAAGTGAAAAAAATGCGCGCTGCCGATTAGACCGAGGCAAGTGTTGACGGCGGCAGGTGCCGCGCCTCGTGCATGCACTCATGGCGGTTGGCCGGCAGTTCCGGTGCCGCCGTCATGTTAAAGGTGTGTCCACTGTGCGCTGCTTGCCGGTCATGCTATCCCGCAGAAAAAAGGTTTGTTCATGAGCTTCTCAGGCTTTATCGTGCAGTTGCTTAATGGCCTGGCCGGTGCATCGTCGCTGTTTCTCGTGGCGGCTGGTTTGTCGTTGATCTTTGGTGTTACCCGGATTGTCAACTTTGCCCATGGATCTTTTTTCATGGTGGGCATCTACGTTGCCTATTCATTGGTCAGTGCTCTTGGCAATACCTTGGGTTTCTGGCCTGCCTTGCTGATTGCCGCTTTGGCTGTTGGTGTTCTCGGCGGCCTGGTCGAGGTTTTGTTGCTGCGCCGTATTTACCGTGCACCGGAACTCTTTCAGTTGCTTGCAACGTTTGCGCTTGGCCTGGTGATCAAGGATGGCGTGCTGTGGTTTTGGGGCCCCGAGGAGCTGCTTGGCCCCAGGGCTCCCGGCCTGACTGGCTCTGTGTCGATTTTGGGGCGTCAGTTTCCTTCCTATGATCTTTTCCTGATCGTCGCGGGGCCTGTCGTCCTGGGTCTGCTTTGGCTCCTGCTCACCAAAACCCGCTGGGGTACCCTCGTTCGAGCCGCCACGCAGGATCGCGAAATGGTCAGCGCGCTGGGTGTGAACCAGGCGTGGTTATTCACAGCGGTTTTTGCATTGGGCGCACTTCTGGCGGGCCTTGGGGGCGCGCTTCAGCTACCGCGCGAGCCCGCCAACCTGGAAATGGATCTCAACATCATCGGCGCCGCGTTTGTGGTGGTGGTGGTCGGGGGCATGGGCTCCATCCCGGGTGCCTACGTGGCGGCACTGCTGATTGCCGAACTCAAGGCCATTTGCATCTGGCTGGGGCTGGTTGAAATTGCGGGTATCAGCATCTCTTTTTCCAAGCTGACCCTGGTGGTGGAGTTCCTCGTCATGGCGGTTGTCCTGGTGGCCCGACCCTGGGGGTTGTTCGGCAGGCCACAGGCGCCCAACCGGCATGCAGGCATGGCCGAAGAACCGCTGCGCCGGCCACACCGCTTGTACGTCTGGGGTTGTGCGGGCCTGCTGGCGCTACTGGCTTTGATGCCTGTGCTGGCGGCACAGTCCCCTTACGTCACCGTGTTACTGATTGACTTGCTGGTTGCCGTCCTGTTCGCTGTCAGCCTGCATTTCATCATGGGGCCCGCGGGAATGCACTCGTTCGGGCATGCCGCCTACTTCGGCCTTGGGGCCTATGGCGCCGCCTTGCTGGTACGAAGCCTGAACATGCCCATGGAGCTGGCTCTGGTCGTGGCACCCGTTGTGGCGGCCGTGGGGGCCTTTGTGTATGGTTGGTTCTGCGTCAGATTGTCTGGTGTTTATCTGGCGATGCTGACGCTGGCCTTTGCACAAATCACCTGGGCAGTTTGTTATCAATGGGACGTGTTCACCGGCGGCAGCAACGGATTGACCGGCGTCTGGCCTTCCGAGTGGCTGGCGGACAAGCGCATTTATTACTACCTCACTCTTGTCCTGGTGGCCGGGGGCGTCTTGCTGATGCACCGAATTCTGTATTCACCGTTTGGCTATGGCATGCGTGCGGCACGCGACTCGGTGCTGCGTTCGRACGCCATCGGCATGAATGTCAAACGCCTGCAATGGGTTGCGTTTGTGATTGCAGGTTCATTTGCGGGGCTGGCCGGTGCGCTTTATGCTTTTTCAAAAGGCAGCATTTCGCCTGAAAGCCTGCACGTCAGCAAGTCGATCGATGGTCTGGTGATGGTTTTGCTGGGGGGTATCCAGACGCTTTTGGGACCTGTCGTGGGGGCCGTCACATTCACGTGGCTGCACGATACCGTGGCGCGAAACACCGACTATTGGCGGGCCATGCTGGGCGCCATCATCCTGGTTCTTGTGCTGCTGTTCCCCCAGGGAATTGCAGGCTTTGCCAAACAGCTGCTGGCCAGTCGCCGCAGTGCGGGAGAAAAGTCATGAGCTTGCTGAAGGTATCAGGATTAGGAAAATCCTTTGGCGGTGTCAGGGCTGTCGATAGCGTGAATTTCGAGCTGGCGCAGGGCGAACTATTGGCTTTGATTGGGCCCAACGGCGCCGGAAAATCAACCATGTTCAACATGGTCAATGGGCAGTTGCGTGCAGATGCCGGCTCCATTCAGCTGGACTCGCAGGAGCTGATCGGCCTGGCGCCCCGGGATATCTGGCGCCGCGGTGTCAGCCGGACATTCCAGATCGCGGAAACCTTTTCCTCGCTGACGGTAGTGGAAAACGTCCAGATGACCTTGTTATCTGCGGACAGGAAGTTGTTTTCCATGTGGCGCCGCGCCGCAGATTACAAACGCGACGAGGCCATGGCACTCCTTGAGCAGGTCAATATGAAAGCGCAGGCTGACCGCCCTTGCAGCGTGCTGGCGTACGGGGACGTCAAGCGCGTTGAGCTCGCCATGGCCATGGCCAACAACCCTAAATTACTGCTCATGGATGAGCCGACAGCCGGCATGGCGCCCAGAGAGCGGAATGACCTGATGGCGTTGACTAAAC